>JAZLGI010000046.1:0-3945 GCA_045616225.1 Sphaerochaetaceae bacterium | reverse complement strand
ATCCAGATTCTGTAACAATTTCTGCTGCTATCCTGGCAAAATCTTGTTCGCCATCCATGTCCATGCAGGTGATTATGACACACAGGACAACTCATGTATCCGAAAACTTCACAATTTGGGTGTTTGTCTTGTAAAAGTACTGTCGCTATTAGGTAATTTGTTTCTACCTTTTTCTGTTTGAACTGATGACAAAACGGCGCCATGGATGATAAGGAGCAGGTTTCCACTTAGGTTTGTCAGTTTTAGCTTGTTTTGCTGAGGATTCTTTCTCTTGTGTTTCAGTAATTACAGCTTCTTTTGTTTCATAAAACTTGCCATCATAAACAGCTACTACGATGTTATCAAATGTTAGATAAACATCTAAATGTTCTTTTGGGCTGATTTTAATGGTTTTGTCCTGAGAATCCTTTAATTGGAGCTTTTTACCAAAAAACTTAAACGAAGATCCCTGGTCAACTTTTCTGTGGTAAAGAACGGAAAGGTAGTAATTTATTTCTTCTTCCGGTGGAGCAGGGACAAACAAACTTTTATCAGGATCTGGTTTTAAAGCAAAGCGTTTGTTGAAGTCTTTTGTAAACTTTGGAAGAAATGCATTAGCGTCCTCTATTGTGGTGATTTTGTTTAATGACAGTTCAGATATTAACCTAGACTGCAAGGAACCCCACAGCCGTTCAATTTTACCTTTGGCTTGTGCAACTGATGTTGTGATGACCTCTATGCCTAATTGCTGACAACAACGTTTAAATTGGATGTGGGTGTCTCTGTCTATGGTTTTGTTCTTTTCTGATAGTTTTCTGTATTCAAAGATTGTTCTGTTATCTGCATAAAAACTTTCAGGTATTCCATACTGTAAAAGAATTTGTTTAAGCATATTGTAATAACCTTTTAAAGTTTCTTCTTTGTCAAAGTACAGGCCCATTACAGTACCAGTAGAATCATCAATAGCCCCATGCAGTGTAGCCTTTGGGAAATCAGATCCGAACCATGGATGTAAGGAAGCATCTATTTGCAGCATTTCTCCAAAATTTTCTTTTCTCGGACGCAAAGGATGGATATCTGTTTTCTTTTTTGTATGCTGTTTTTTTGGTGATTTAAAGCCTGCCTCTGTAAGGATTCTGTAAAGGGCTCCGTAGGTAATTGAGATTTTTTCATTTTCAACCAACTTTTCTAAGAAATGGGTAAAATTAAAGTCGACATATTTACCGGAATAAAGTTCAACCTTAACTTCCAATATTTTTCTTACTCAAATCACATTTTTGACGTTAACTTTTGGAATTCTTAACGTAACGAAGCACTTCTTCAATTGACTTTCCACTCTTCTCAATTTCGAAAAACAACAGTTTCATCTGTAGTTCTTTTTGTTCTTTGTGCAGGCTTTCCAACTCTGAAATTGCTCTGTCATAATTTTCTTTGCAGTATTCAACCTTGTGTTGAGCCTTCTTAATCTTACTTTCAATGCTCTCAGAGCTCTTCGTACGTGCCATCTTCTTCCTCCTCTTTAACTGTTACATTCTCACTTATGTTTTTTGAGGCATTTGAGCCAACAATACTACTGATTTCCAGAGCTTGTGATCTGATAAAACTGTCATCTATGTACAGTGCTTTAAGAATTGTCTTCTGTGTCTTCGTAATTGCATGGTCAAATCTGTAAACACCGTCAAACTGCTTTACCATTTCCATCTTCTCAAGTTCTCTCAGTGCTGCCGGTACTGTCATGAAGTTAGGTTTTCTTTCCATCTCTAACATTGCATCTTTTAACAGACTGTAGATTCTGTTCCTTACTATTAGTGCAACAAATTCTACTAATATCTTTGCTTCTGCAGCCTCTGTGCTACAGACTCTTAAGGCATGATTTCCAAGATAACTCTTGTCTGATCTGAATAACTTTTCAGAAGCATCTCTGCTTTTGTAAAGTGACAGTGCTTCACTTGCTTCCATCTTTTCACTGGTGATTATGCAAAAGTATCCACATAACTGGATTTCTTTTGTCACTACATCATCTCTTACTTTCCAATGCTCAAGATTCCCGGTCTTTGTACTTGTGTACAATTGATAATAATCAAAGAATTCTTTTGGTAACTCTGCACATTTGCCTCTGTACTTCTGTAAAATCTTTTCAATTTTCTGCAACTTTACTTCAATTTCACTTCTCTGTTTTGAATCCTGTTCTGCTGAATAGTAAATATGTATGTATCTTACTTTCTCATCATCTGCATACAATTTTGACGCTATTGTCTTTCCGTAAACATCATAACCCTTGATATGATTGTGCCATGAATCTTCAAATGTTCTTCTGTTTGCCATTACAAGACTTGAGACAAAACTCTTCATTCCTTTTGCCATGATTACAAAGTCATACCCGCAACTGTCCATGTACTTCAGATTCCCTTTACTGAAGTACCCTCTGTCCAAAATGAAGCCACAATGTTTGTATCCATAGCTTAAGGCCTTTTCCAACATGCATTGAAGCTGGGAAATGTCTACTATGGATCCCGGATAATCTTCATAAAACAAAGGAACACTGTTTGTTGTGTCATAGGCAATTGAATAATTGATAACCGGAAGATCTTTCTCTTCTTTTGCATGCCCGTACTCTACAAGCTCAATATCTCCTGCCTGACTGTTCTTGTTGGTTGAATCATAGGAAATGTAAATCTTCTCCCTATGATCCTTCTTGGCATTCCATTCATTCAGAAAGTCTACACTCCATTCTTTTGGCATCTTTGATAAGAATAATGATACCTTTGCATCACTGTAAATCTTCATCTTTTCTGTAAACAAAGGATGATTAAAGGCATAGTCAGGATAATACTGAGCAGCATTGTTCTCACAGATTATTGAATAACTGACCAAGTCTAAAAACAATGCTGCATCTTTTGTTACTATCCTGTTTATCAGTTCTTCCAACCCATAATGCTTGAGCACACTCTTAATTGCTATCCATGAACCTATTCTCAAACAACAACTTCTGTTTGAATCCGAATACACAGGCAGTTCTACTGACGGAAAGTATTTAAGAAAATTGGGATTGGGATACATCTTGTTCCCTTCTGCAACTTTTCCTATTACTGTCCTCTTTGGAATATTGAATTTTCTTTTTTCATCATAGACTCTTGCATATTCATAATGAACATAGTAAGAGTCTCCTTTCTTCTGAATGACAATTTTCCCTGGTTTTTCAGGTATTTCCACTGTTGTGTCCAAGTACATTTTCCACCTCAAAATCGAGTGTTATTTTATTACTCAATTTTACCTAAAATTTAACCTGCAAGTCAAGTGATTTTTGCAACCAAACCACTCTATTTGCAGGTTTTTCTATTTTCCTGATTTGAGTAAGAAATTTATTAGAAGTTCAGATTCAATTATTGTTTCCTCTAAATCTTGACTTGTTTTCCAAGCTCTCTGCTTTCCTGTATTACCATGTTTAAAACATGTTATTCCCGTTTCTTGATATTTGCATTTCAGTTTATTGATGTACTGTTTTGTTACTCCAAGCTGAATAGATGCTTGTTTTGTACTGATTGTTCCATTAATTGCTTTCTTAATGATCCCTTCCACAAATTTATCTGAGAATCCTTTCATTATTTACCTCACAACAGACATTCTTGTACATGAGGTAGAAACAATTAACCTAATAACTGGGTAGAAACAATTAACCTAATAACCACACTTTTTATTTAATGTCTTGTCGCCAAACAAACCCTGACTTCCGCAGGCAAAAAGACGAAAATAAGCTGTAAGTACTTTAAGGACAAGTAAATACAGCACAAGTGTAGTTAAATTTCTTTGTTTAAGTGTTGGAATTAATTTTCTTTTTTCATCATAGACTCTTGCATATTCATAATGAACATAGTAAGAGTCTCCTTTCTTCTGAATGACAATTTTCCCTGGTTTTTCAGGTATTTCCACTGTTGTGTCCAAGTACATTTTCCACCTCAAAATCGA
>JAZLGI010000045.1:0-2493 GCA_045616225.1 Sphaerochaetaceae bacterium | reverse complement strand
ATCAGAACAACTGGTACCAAGAAAGGAAAATGAAATCACAGACATAAGAAGAGATTTCAGTTCTTCTGCTTCTCAGGTCATGATTAAGTTCTACGATTCTGTAATATCTGCAGACAGCACTAACTTATCTTTGATTCTGTCAGCCATTAAGAATGTCAGCAGCGTCCAAGACCGGTAAATGTGTAAGGCATTGTCCTACTTTCATCAACTGATGCATTGCTTCTGGCTTCTTTGATATGAGATAGCCTGGACAAATCAGCATTCCACGGAAGAAGGGCTTCAAAGTCTTGGTCTGTTTTTGCTACAGGTCCAAAGGTAAAGACAAGTTCCAGATAGTCCAAAGGATTAATATTATTAACTTTTGCACTTTCTATGATTGAATACATGAAACAGGAAGCATCAGCACCATCAACGGTCTTGGAAAAGAGCCAGTTCTTCCCCGAGGTTGCAAAAGCTTTTGCAATCCTTTCTGAAGCATTGTTGTCAGGTGTTGCTTCTATGCATTCAAGATAGTTAGGAAGTGTATCTTTTCTTTCAAGAATGTAGGTGATGGCATTATCCATTGCACCTTTTGGATACTTACCTTGAAGAGATTCAAGAAAAGCATAGATTTTATCAATAACAATCAAGCTTTCTTCTTTTCTCTTATCAAGGAATGTCTGACTGTCAATTTCTCCGTTAAGAAGCTGGGCTCTGTACTTGTTTTCAATTTTGTAAAGATCTGTAACAAGTAAAACAACAGTCTTGGCATTCTTTTCATCTCTGTCTCTAATAATTTTTTTAAAGTCACGCACTGCATGGACCCAGCAACAACAGTGCTTATCAAACTGATTGTAAGCCTTAAGGCCGTCAGTCATTACATAGGAGGTACAGTCGTTTAAAGTATAATCATCAATGAGACTTTCTTTAGACCTGCTTTGTATGTAAGAACATGAAACAAGTTTTCTTATCGTTTTGGTTTTATCATCAAACGAAGAACCTTGCCGGATGAACATGTAAGAAGTATTTGAAATCTTACCGCCTTCCGTTCTGAAGTCCAGAACCTTTAATGGCGTTTCATCCATATTCAAAAACTTCATCTTGTACATCTGCTTGGTAAAGTACTTTTCCAAAGCAGTCAGCTGACCGTAGAAAGTTATTAGCCACTTAGCCATTGTCTGTCTGCCAAGTTTAATGTTACTTCTTTCAAGCATTTCACTCTGACGGTACAAAGGAAGATGATCATCATATTTAGAAAGAGCAATGTTTGCGACAAAAGAAGGAGAACATGCAAGGGCTTGTGTTTCTTGGTTCTCAAAGAGAACTATATTCTTTTCACCTTCACATTCAGCTTTGTACTGTGCATAGATATTTCTTTCAACAATTATCTTTGCAGGAACTGAAGCAATCTTATCAATGATTCTGTCTTCAGTCCTTAAGTATTTAATTCCGTTTCTTTCAATGAAAGAAGGTGCATCTTTTGTATGATCAACAGTGTAGACAGGAGTATCACAAGCAGCCTGGGCACAGATTCTCGGTCCTTTTTTCTTTCTCTTATGTTCCTTAATGGTTACTGTTTCTTCTTCAGGTTCAGAGAAAGCATCAATAATTTCAGCTTCATCAAAGAGTGTTTCAATTTGTTCACACTTTGGTTTGTACTTTTCTATTCTTGCAAGACGTTGCATCTCTTCCAAGATGGCTATTCTGTTTTGCAGATCTGAGATTTGCTTATTCTGATCTGCAATTTGCTTGTTCTGTTTTGCAAGCTCTTGATTTTGATTTGAAATCATCTGACTTTGATTCAAAATCATCTTAATCAAGTCTTCAACCGAGAGTGTTCTAAGCATTGCTAAATCTTTGTCTTGCATACAATTATTGTATCACAAACAGGATTTTTTTGCAATAGTGCTCAAGTGCTTTGCGTGACTCTTTTTCAGTTTTTATTTTCTTTTTCCAGAAGAACTTAATTGACAAACTCAGGTGAAAGTAATGGTAAAGTGCGCCATATGTCAACACCCTTTAAAGCAAGGATGATTTCACTGATATTTGTCTTTAAGGCTGCTTCTTCTGTCTGTGGCCATTTAAATGTTCCGTTACATTCAAGACGCTTGGAGATTTCTATCCATCCGTTATTGTTCCAGACTATTGCTACTATCTTTCTTCTGTCTTTTCCGCAGAACAGAAAGACAGATTTGCTGAAAGGCATCAGCATCATCTGATCTTGGACTATCCTGGAAAGACCGGTTGAGCGTTTGCGCATATCCGTGGCTCCGGGTTTTAGGTAGAAATCATATTCTTCAACGTTTATCTGCATGGTTTTCCTCCATGCTCTAACGCTAACTTGTTTTGGTTATTTTTTGAGCATTTTTATGTTCACCGCTTCATATGATGTGACCGTTTGTCAATACTAATTTTCCAACATTTCAAAAAACAGACTGAATCAGTTTTTCAGCAATTGACCACTTTCATATTCAGGGATTGGTTACCTCTAGGCCAATGGTCCGCCTACTGTCC
>JAZLGI010000044.1:0-19366 GCA_045616225.1 Sphaerochaetaceae bacterium | reverse complement strand
TTGCATAGCCTTGTGAGGCAAGAATCTCTGTAGATTTCATACCAACTGCTTCATTGGAAGAAATTGCAGTCTTGATAATTGAAAGAGGAGATGCAGATGCAACAAGGGTATCTCCAAGAGTTTTTGGATAAGGGAAAGAACTCATTGTAGAAGTAAATGAGTAGAAGACAAATATTCTTCCAACAATGCCAGGGTTTGCCCAGTTACAGCCAAGACCTCCAAAAGTCCACTTTGCTACGGCTATTGCAAAAACAGAGGCTACTACTGGAATAAACAATGAAACACTTGGCGACATATTCATTCCTATTAGTAAACCTGTTACAACTGCAGAAAGGTCCCATAATGTTCTTTCTTTTGAAACAAGATTAAGAATGTATTCTGTCAAAACAGAAGACAAAACACTAACTGCAAGTACAATCAAAGCCCTGAAACCAAAGACATAAACACCCCAACCGCAAGCCGGAAGCATGGCAATGATTACATAAAGCATTATTTTTTGAGTACTTACTCCGCTATGAAAATGCGGGGATGTTGATATAGTTCTCATTTCTTCCTCCCCAATTTCTTTCCCATTTTAAAGGCATGAACAAGATCTAGATGTGCAGGACAGCTGAAAGCACAGCAACCGCACTCTTTACAATCCATAAGATGTTCTTTCATTGCATCTTCGTATCTTCCGTTTGTTATGTAAGCATAAAGTCTTGTTGGTTCAAGTCCAATAGGACAAGCCATAACACAATGACCGCATGAAAGACAATTTGTCTGTTTATGGTCTTTCTTGTCTTTAATGGCAATAATTCCGCTTGTTCCCTTGCAAACAGGAGTATCCATGTCAATAAAAGCAAAGCCCATCATAGGACCTCCGCTTATTAACTTGTCCGGTTCTTCTTTAAAGCCACCTGCAAATTCAATTAAATCACTTACTTTTGTTCCTACAGGTGCCAAAACATTACAAGGATGTGCAACACACTCTCCTGAAACGGTAATAATTCTTTCAAAAACAGGCTTACCGTATTTAATGGCTTCATATATAGCTATAACAGAACCTGTATTAACAACCACACCACCAATATCAATAGGCAGTTTACCGGAAGGTATTTCCCTCCCAATTGTTGCCTTGAGGAGTTGTTTTTCATCCCCTTGTGGATATTTCATCTTCAAAGCTTTTACTTCAATAGGAAGCTTTTGAGCTGTAATGCGGTTATTGAGATGTTCAATGGCATCCATCTTATTACACTCTACACCAACAATGATTTTGTCAGGATTCAAAACCTTGGCACAAATCATAATACCTTCAAGAAACATATCTGTCCTTTCAAGTAAAGTTCTGTGGTCAGAAGTAAGGTATGGCTCACATTCAACTGCATTAATTACAAGTGCATCAACATGTTTGCCTTCTGGAACAGACATTTTTACATGTGTCGGAAAAGTAGCTCCGCCCATACCTACAACACCACATTCCTTAATTTTTGAAAGTATCTCAGATGCTTCCATAAGTTTGTAGTCATTTGTAGTTTTAAATAATGCAGGTTGTTCTTGATCCGGCTGAATAACAGCTGCATCACAAACCATTCCTGATGCAAGAGTTACTTTTTTTATTTCTGTAATTGTGCCTCTTACAGGACTGTGAACATTTGCAGATACAAAAGAAGAAGCTTCTCCAATTTTTTCTCCTTTTTCTACTTTGTCACCAACACTTTTAATCAATGTTGCAGGAGCTCCAAGATGTTGGGACATTGCAACAACAAGTTCTGCAGGCAAAGGAAGACGTTTAATCTCTTGTCTATTAGACAGATACTTCTTATCTGATGGATGCACACCGCCTTTTTTGAAAGTAATCAATGAAGACATCAAATTTCCCCTATTATAATATGTGTTCATTGTACAACGTTTCTGCTAATATATAAAGTATGAATTACGAGTTAAAAAGATTTCTATCGAATATTCATCCTGTAAAGGTTTATGCACTTGTGGGAAGAAGCGGAACAGGAAAAAGTTTCAGAGCACAGTACATAGCAAAAAAACATAAAATTCATTTCATTATAGATGACGGTCTTCTTATCAAAGATCAGAAAATTGTTGCCGGTAAAAGTGCCAAACAGGAACAAAATTTTCTTACTGCAGTTAAACGCGCTTTGTTTCAGGACCAAGACCATCTTAATGATGTTTTGCAGATTCTTAATTTTGAATTTATCAGTAAAATACTCATAATTGGCACTTCTGAGAAGATGATAGATAAAATTACAGACAGACTGGGACTTCCTAAACCAAAAGTAGTAATTCATATAGAAGATATTGCATCAAAAGAAGAAATAGACACTGCAATGAGAATAAGATACACAGAGGGCAAACACGTTATTCCTGTACCTCCTCTCCAGATTACAAGATCTTATCCTGCAATAGTTTATGATGCAATAAAGGTTGCATTTTCAAAGAAAGACAAAAGTACTGTTGAAAACACTCTTGTAAAACCGGAATTCAGTAAACATTATGAGAAAATAAGTGAAGCAGCCTTGATTCAAATGGTTAATCAATGCCTTTCTGAATATGAAAATACAATGAAAATCCAGAATCTTACTTATGAGTATCAGGACAGTGCTTACAATCTTAACATTACAATAAGAACTCCACAGAAATTAAAAGAAAACAATGTCAAAGAGCTTGAAGAATATATTTCTGATTCGCTTGAAAGATACAGCGGTATTTTAATTTCAGGAGTTAGACTTAATATTGAGATTTGGTCTTGAAGATTTTTCTAAAGCAGATCTTTTCTTTGGATAGGCTTTCTGTGCCATTGTCTTCTTTTCTTTTTCTCTTGTATTCTTCTGCATTTGTCTTTTTGGCACTCTAATTCCGGAATCTTTCATGTAAGCAATAACTGCCTCTTCTATATCAAAATTAGGCGGTGTATTTGGACTTAAAAGAACTTTAAACTGTCTGAAATAATCTTTGAATTTTTCAGAAGGTGTAGTAATTTCCGGATTTGCAACCAAAAGAGGTTTTGCCAAAGCCAGATACATCTCACTTTTTGGAGTTGCTATTCCATTAGCTCTGTCTGAATTCACCTTATCATCAAGTATTCTAAGACTTTCTGTAACTTGCGGGAAAGCAGTATAAAGTGAGAAATTTGGCAAAAGATAGACAAGAAGTTTATATTTTTGCATTGTTTTGAATATATTGCATGATTCACCACATGCAAGAATTTTGTTTAATTCTTCTGTTAATCTTGAAATACTTACTTTTGAAAGAAGTCTTGAGTCTCTTTTTATTGCATGAACAATATTTCTTCTAAGTGCAAAACCTGTAGTATGACTGTATTTTACAGCTCTTATCATTCTTACAGGGTCTTCTTTAAAGGTATAAGATAAAGGAATGAGACTTGTGATTTTTTTTCTTCTGAAATCTGCAAATGAATTGTTGAAATCCAGAACTGTATTATCTTCGGGATTATAGTAAAGACTGTTAATTGAGAAATCTCTTCTTTTTGCATCTTCATCTATTGTTCCAAATACGTTGTTTCCTTCGTCTTCTGAATCTACAAGGCTTCTGAAGGTAGAAACTTCATATATTTTATTGTCTACTGTTATATGTACGAGTTTAAATCTTCTTCCTATTATTCTTGAATTCTGAAAAATTCTGTGTACCTGACGTGGAGATGCAGCTGTAGCTATATCAAAATCTTTTGGGATTCTTCCCTGCATGAGATCTCTGACGGCTCCACCTACCAGATAAGACTCAAAACCGTATTTCTGCAGTTTGACAATTATTGAGATAGCATTTTTATCTATCTTTGTCTTATCTACAGGGTGTTCCCCCGTCATATATATGTTTGCGACGGCTTTAGTCCCGTCTGAATCTGTTTTGTATCTTTTCTTCATTTTCTTGTTTTTATATAATCATCTATAAAACGATTTGTAAAAAATTACAACAGAGGATTTATATGATTGAACCAAAAGTTCTAAAAGGTTTCAGGGATAGCCTCCCTCAACAGGAAATTGTAAGACAGAGATTAATGTCAAGAATTCAGGAAATATTCAGAAGTTTTGGTTTTGTTCCAATAGATACTCCTGCTTTGGAGTACACAGAAGTTCTCCTTGGAAAAGGTGGCGGTGAAACAGATAAGCAAATGTTCCGCTTTAATGATAACGGCGGAAGAGATGTTGCTTTAAGATTTGACCTTACTGTACCTCTTGCACGTTTTGTTTCTGCAAACTTCTCAAGTCTTGCATTTCCTTTCAAGCGTTACCACATGAGTAAGGTTTGGAGAGGTGAAAAGCCACAAAAAGGAAGATATAGAGAGTTCTGGCAGTGTGACTTTGATATTGTTGGTGCAGATAACAGTTCCAGTGATTTTGAAATATTGCTTCTCATTCACACTTGTCTCACTCAGATGAACATTGGTTCTTTTAAGGTCATGGTATCCCACAGAGGTATTTTAAACGGCTTTTTGTCTTCTATCGGTCTTTCAGATAAGAGCAGTGATGTCTTGAGGGCTATTGATAAGCTTGGAAAGATTGGTAGAGATGGTGTATGTGAAATCCTTTCAGAGACAGGACTTACAGAAGAACAAATTAACAGTGTGCTTGATTTTATTTCACTTCCAAAAGAGAATTTTGAATCTACTTTAAACATTCTCAAAGATAGATTTGGAGAAACAGATGAAATCAAACGTCTCTCAGAACTTTTGTCTTTGATGAAATCTTGTAATATAGAAAAAGATTTTGTCCTTGATACTTCCATTACCCGTGGTTTGGACTACTACACAGGTATTGTTTATGAAACAGAACTTGCTGCAATGCCTCAGATTGGAAGTATTTGCAGCGGAGGAAGATATAATAATCTTGCAGGTCTTTACTCAAAAGAAAATCTTCCTGGTGTAGGCTCCTGTATTGGTCTTGACCGTTTAATTGCTGCCCTTGAAGAAACCGGTAGTTCTGTCATTACAGACAGTGCTTTTGCAGATGTAATGGTTGTTAAAAAGCCAGATGACCCTCTTTTCTCTGAAAAAACTGCCTTGGTTTTGAGAAAAAACAGTATTAAGGCAGATTGCTATGTTGGAGACAAAGGACTTGGTCAACAGTTTGCTTATGCAGAAAAGAATGGAATTCCCTATGTTATAACAGATTACAACGGAACCTCTTTTACTGTGAAAGAAATTGCCACAAGACAAGTCTCAGAAGGTGTTTCTATTCAGGACCTTATTCAAAAGCTTAAATGACAGAACCTAAAAATCTACCTGTTTATCTTCATAAGCAAGAAATTCTTGATGCTTTAAAAGTTAATCAGGTAATTATAGTAGAAAGTCCTACAGGTAGTGGAAAGACTACTCAAATTCCTTTAATACTCAAAGAAGCCGGTTATGCAGATGAAAAAACAATTGCAATTACTCAACCAAGAAGAATAGCTGCTGTAAGTGTTTGTTCTTATATTCAAAAGCAATTAAATGATGAGCAAATCTGTGGCTACAAGATGAGGTTTTACGATACGACCTCACCTTCTACAAAAATTAAAATTTTAACAGACGGAATGTTACTTCAAGAGTTCAAATCTGACCCTACTTTATCTCAATACAAAGTTGTTATGGTTGATGAAGCTCATGAAAGAAGTCTTAACATAGATTTTATTCTGGGGCTTCTAAAAGACCTTTGTTCTGTCAGAAAAGATATGAAAATCATAATAAGTTCTGCAACTATAAATACAAAAACTTTTTCAGAATTTTTTAAAGATGAAAATAAGAAACCGGCACCTGTAATTTCAATACCCACCAAAACTTATAATGTTGACACAAAATACTTACCTCTTACTGGAAACACAACGGACAGTATGGAGGAAACTGTTTCAAAAATCTGTTCTTTGATTAATAATCTTGTTCTTCAAAAAAAGGAGAATCTTTCTCAAAGCTTTGATACTTTGGTCTTTCTTCCGGGAGAACTTGAAATCAAAACTTGTATTCAGGCAATTTATTCAGAATGTGATTACTCTTGTCTGCAGATTTATCCTCTTTACGGCAGGCTAAATAAAGAAGAACAGGAACTTGTATTTACTCCTACGGAAAAAGGTAAAATTAAAGTTGTTCTTACAACAAATATTGCAGAAACTTCACTTACAATTGACAATATAACCGTTGTAATAGACAGCGGTCTTGCAAGAATTAATTACTACAATCAGGAAAACTTTACTTCTTCTCTTGTTACAAGAAGAATCTCAAAGGCTTCTGTCTTACAGAGAACAGGAAGAGCCGGAAGAACTTCTGACGGTCTTTGTTACAGGCTTTTTTCTAAAGAAGATTTTAATCAGAGAAAGCAGTTTTCTACTCAAGAAATACTTAGAACAGATTTGTCAGAAGTTGTTTTGAGAATGTCAGATTTGGAAATCTATAATCCTCAAAGTTTTTCTTACATTACAAAACCTGATAAAGATGCATTAATAAGCTCAATCAAAACTTTACGTTTGATAGATGCTATAGACCAAAATAATCATTTGACTCCTACAGGTGAGTTAATGGTTAAATTTCCTTTGCTTCCAAGACACAGCAAAGCATTGGTTTATTGTATAAAAGAATACCCGCAGGCAATTATGAATGTAATTGTCTGTATTAGTTTTCTATCTTCAAAAACCCCTTTTCTTCTTCCAATGGGTCAGGAAGATGAAGCAAGACTTGCTCACAGAAGGTTCTCTAGTCAATACGGAGATTTTGTAAGTTATCAATACATCTACAAAAAGTATAGTTCTTTAATTTCAGATAAAGACAGAGAAGATTTCTGTAATAGTAGTTATTTAGACAAACAGAGTATGGATGAAATTCTCCATATAAGCCACCAACTTGCAGATATTGTAAGGGAAATTGGTTTACCTGTTCCTCAAGCAAGTGAACATTTTGGAAGAGAACAGGCTCATGAGATTCTTGTATGCCTTTCCAGTGGTTTAATTCAATACATTTGCACAAGAACAAAAGGTTCTGTTTACAAGACTTTAACTGCAGATGAGATTTTCATTCATCCGGGTTCTGCATGGTTTACAAAACCGCCGCAATTTCTTTTAGCAGGAGAAATTGTTATGACAAGCAAGATGTATGCAAGAACAGTAAGTCCATTGGAAGAAGATTGGTTAAAAGAAATCTCACCAGGTCTTTTGTCCATGCTTAAAAAATCTTCAAGAAAACAAGAAAGCAATGAAAGAAAACCTTCATCTACAAAAGAAACTAAGAAAATTGCAGTAATCTACAACAGGTCTTTTGACATTTTGTATAAAGGTAACGGGAAAAAGTTACAGCCAATTGTCATCATACCTTCAAAAGATTTGTTTTCACTTTACAAGGCTCATAAGAAATCAAACAGACATCCAAAAGGTATTAAATGCTCTGTAGAATTTGCCAACGGTTTTATCTGCTGTGAAGAAAAATTCTCAGACTTAATGTCAATTGCAACAAAGTTAGATTTGGAAGTCTCCCACATTGTAAAAAAATTACCGCAAAATGTGTGGTACCAAGACAACATCTCAGAACTTATACCTCATCTAAAAACCCTTATGAAAACTGCTCCAACTTCAAAGTGCAGGCAAATCTACGGCTTTATTGAGCTTGTTTATTCTTCCAACGGCTGGTTTCTACATGTTAACAAGAGCTGGTCTCAGTCTTTGAACAACAGCGCCTACAGTCTCCTTTGCATTAAAGAAATCTCAAATGACAATGCCTTTACAGATGCCTACAACAGACTACTTAGACTTCTGAACTAAATTCCTAAAAATGCAAAATAGACCTAACAACTGACTTTCAAAACTTCATATACAAAAGAAAAAAAAAGTTACATAATTAAAATAATGAAAGAGCTATTTGAGACCATTGGAACAAAGGTCTGTATGACAGATAATTTCTCAGATTTATCTTACAAAGTAGGAAGTTTAGGCAATAACGTACTTTGGGTATGTGATTCCAATACTGCAAGAATGGTAAGACCACTGCCTGAACCAAACGTTATACTTGCTCCGGGAGAAAATTCAAAAAACTGGCAAACAGTAGAAAGAATTCTTTCTACAGCATCAGATGCCAGATTAAGCAGAGAAAGCTATTTCATTTCATTAGGTGGCGGAGTTGTGTCTGACATTACCGCCTTTGCAGCTTCTATATTCCAACGAGGATGCAAAGTTGTTCTCATACCAACCACCCTACTTTCCATGGTAGATGCTTCAATTGGCGGCAAAACCGGAATAAACTTCCAAAACGCAAAGAATCAGATAGGTACATTCTATCCTGCCTCAGAAGTAATCATCTGCCCAGACTGTCTTAAATCTTTATCACAAAAAGAATACCTTAACGGACTTGCAGAAGTTCTCAAACATGCAATACTATCTCAGGATTCAAACCTTTTTGATTTTGTCAGAGACAAACGTCAGAGAATTCTTGACAGAGACTTGGAAATTCTTAAGACAATGTTGGAGATGTCGCTAAATGTAAAAAAGCATTTCATAGAACAAGATCCAAAAGAAGAAAACGGAATAAGAAGTGCCCTTAATCTTGGGCATACCTTTGGTCATGCTCTTGAAAGTCTTACACATATGCAATGGTCTCACGGACAGGCTGTAGCTTGGGGAATTACAAGAGCAGTAGGAGTAAGCCTTGAACTTGGTCTTTGTCCTGTTGAATTTGAAAGAGATGTTTATCAACTGTTTGAAAACTACGGTTACAATGTTTCATACAGAATAGACCGCGGAGATTGGCTTTCTTACGCAAGCTATTTAAACAAAGATAAAAAAAGATTTGATGGAAACATTCAGTACATTCTCCCAACCGGAATAGGAAACACGGTTAAGCGTGAATTAGAAGAAGAAACAATAAGAAAATTTATCATAAGACCAACAATATAATGTACTATTTTGACTACACAGCAACAACGCCAATCTCTGACTTTGCACTTACAGAATATGTAAAGGTTTCAAAAACAATTACCGGAAACCCTTCTTCTTCACACCCAATGGGACTTGAAGCAAAATACCAGTTGGAAAAATGCAGAAATGCAACTGCAGAAATACTCAGAACAAAACCTTCTGAAATTTTTTTCACTTCCGGCGGAACAGAGAGCAACAACATAATTATCCAAAGTCTTTTGGGAAGCGTTTCAAAAGGTGAAGTAATATTCTCCGGAATAGAACATTCTGCAGTTCTTGAAAACAAAAGAATTCTTGAACAGAACAACTGGAAAGTTACGGTTTTAAAATGTCCCAAAGGCTACTTAAATCCGCAAGACTTAAAAGAAGCACTCAATCCAAACGTGAGAATGGTCTGCATAATGGCAGTAAATAACGTAACAGGAACAATTCAGGATATAGGGGCTCTTGTAAACGTAGTAAGACAGGCACAAAATGAATACTCTAGAAAAATTCACTTTCATTGTGACGCTGTACAGGCACTTGGGAAAATACACTTCTTCCCTTCCCTTTTTGGTGTAGATTCAGCAGCTTTTTCTGCCCACAAATTCTACGGACCACGTGGAACTGGAATACTTTTTAACTCAAACAAATCAATTCTGCCTCTTTCTAAGGGCGGAGGTCAGGAAACAGGTCTCAGAGCCGGAACAGAAAATCTCCCTGCTATTTGTGCAATGGTAACAGCACTCAAGGAGAGCATAATTAAGATTGATTCAAACAAGGATAAAATCCTGTCTTTCAGAAAACAGGTAGAAACAACTTGCGAGAATTGCGGTTTTGAAATTTTATCTCCAAAATCAAATTCAAAACTGGAGTTTTCACCGTACATTCTTAATATTTCAGTAAAACCAATGCCAAGTGAAGTTTTCTTAAGAATAATGTCAGATTTGGGTTTTTGTCTTTCTGCCGGAAGTGCCTGCAGTGCAAACACAAGAGGAAAAGCAGAAAGTGTGCTTACTGCAATGAATTACCAAAGCCAAGACAGAATGTCCAGCATTAGAATCTCATTTGGTTCATTGACTACTCAAGAAGAAGTAGATGCACTTTGCATGGCAATTGAAAAAACAAAAAAGGACAGCTTGTATGGAAAATAAAGATAACATGAAACTCTTTCTTATTAGACTTGGTGAAATTAGCCTAAAAGGACTCAACAGAAATTTCTTTGAAAAGAAACTCAAGAACAACATAAAATTAAAAGTACATCCTTTTCCAAGTGTAATAAACAGAGAAAAAGGCAGGTTTTATCTTTATGTAGACAATTCCTGTCCTGATGAACTCATTTACAGAATACTAAAATCTACCTTTGGCGTTGTTGGTTTTTCAAAAGCAGTTACTTGTGAGAAAAATTGGGAAACTATGATAGAGACAGCAAAGGAGCTAATAAAATCAGAACCTTTTGCAGATGGTTTGGGAACTTTTAAGGCAGAAGCAAAACGCGCAGACAAAAACTTCTTCATGACAAGTTATGAAATAGAAGCTCAAATGGGCGGCATTGTTCTTGATATGTATCCAAACATGAAAGTTAAGGTAAAAAATCCGGAAAAAACTCTTTACATAGAAGTAAGAGACAATGTTTATATGTACACATCACCTGTTGCCGGTCCTGGAGGACTTCCTGTAGGAACAGCAGGAAAAGGACTTCTTCTTTTAAGCGGAGGTATAGACTCACCTGTTGCCGGTTACAGAATGGCAAAACGCGGATTAAAACAAGATTGCCTTTATTTCCATGCTTATCCTTACACATCACAGCAGGCTCTTAATAAAGTTAAAGACTTAGCCCACCTTCTTGCACCTTACAATCAGGGAAACAATTTAATTGTTGTAAATTTTACAGAAGCAGAGTTATGGATTAAAGACCATTCAAGAGAAGAAGAACACACTCTTATGATGCGTGCCTGCATGATGAAAGTTGCAAATGCCATTGCAAAAAAACGTGAAGCAAAAGTAATTGTAACAGGTGAAGCTTTGGGACAAGTTGCAAGCCAAACTCTTGAAGCAATGTGTTTCACAAATTCAATGTCAGAAATTCCTGTCTTGCGACCTCTTATTGGAATGGATAAGGGAGAAATCATAGACACTGCAAAAGAAATTGGAACCTATGAAACTAGCATCCTTCCTTTTGATGATTGCTGTGTTATTTTCTCCCCTAAACACCCTCTTGTAAAACCTGAAGTTCAAGCAGAAACAGAAAGCTTCAGGCAAATGGAAATAGACCAAATTCTTGAAAAATGTATTAACGAAGCAGAAGAATTTGAATTTGGTTACAGACTTTGACTTAACCAATTGTAATATTCAAAAGTTGCGACAAATTAATGCTTTCGTTCTACAAGACCAACCTTTCGGTAAACTTTTGAAAGTGTTTTGTAGGCAATTCTTTCTGCCTGTTGAGCTCCGTTTGAGAAAACACTGTCTATGTAGGCTTTATCTTTAAGGATTCTTTCTTTTTCAAGTCTAATTGGTGTTATTAAGTCTGCAACTGCTTCTCCAACACCAATCTTAAAGTCTCCGTATCCTTTACCTTGGAATTCTTTTTCTGCTTCTTCAATTGTTTTACCGGTTACACAACTGTAAATTGTAAGTAAATTTGTGATACCCGGTTTTGATTCATCTGCTTTTATACAGGTGTCACTGTCTGTAACTGCCCTCTTGAATTTACGGATAATTGTATCTTTATCATCATTCATAGAGATAAAAGCATTTTCATTTGTATCTGACTTACTCATCTTCTTTTCTGGGTCTTGAAGACTCATAATCTTTGCTCCGGCTTTTGCAATGTAAGGTTCAGGAACGGTAAATGTTTCTGAATAACGGTTGTTAAATCTTATGGCAAGGTCCCTGGTAATTTCCAAATGTTGTTTCTGGTCTGCACCAACAGGAACAAGATTTGCCTGATACAAAAGAATATCAGAAGCCATGAGTACAGGATAATCCATAAGACCCATGTTAATGTTATCTGCATGACTTCTGCTTTTATCTTTAAACTGAGTCATTCTCTGAAGCTCACCAGGGTATGTAATTGTATTAAGAATCCAGGTAAGTTCTGCGTGGGCAGAAACATGAGACTGTGAAAAGAAAATACATTTCTGAGGGTCTATTCCACAAGCCATGTATAAAGCTGCCAACTCATAAGTATGTGCTCTTAAATCTGCAGGAACCTGCTTTACTGTAAGTGTATGCAAATCTGCAAGAGAATAAATACATTCATACTCATCTATGAGTTTCTTCCAATTGCTTATTGCACCTATATAGTTTCCCAATGTAAGAATTCCACTTGGTTGTACTGCAGAAAACAGTCTTTTCTTTGTCTCTTCCATAATTATAATTCCTCAATAAATGTATTTAAAATTTGAATTTGTTTTTCTTGCGGAAAATCAAGTTCTTTAAGAATAACATTTTTTTCTTCTTGTAGAATATTATTCTTAAGCTCTTGAAGATTTGGTTTATTTCCGCTCTGAATTATTCTTCCAATTACATTTGCTTTAATTATCTTAAAAAAAGAATCTGCAAAGTCTTTGGAAGTCATTTCAAAGTTTACTTCAAGAATTTCTCCGTTAATTGTTGCACAGATACTTTCAAATTTTTCAATGTTTGATTCTGAGATATTCAAACCAATATCAGGAACGATTTTTGGGTTCTTGATGTAAAAACCGGTTTGAGCGTTTAACATTTTCAAAACAGAGTTATGGTCTACAGAAGTATTGGAACTTACAAATATTTCTTCATAAACCTTTTCTATTTGTTCAGAAGCAAAAAGTACAATTCCGTTTTGCACACAGCAGTAATAGATTTTGTTTTGTGTATCATACCAGGCTTTGAGTTTACCTGTTTCTGCTTTTTGTATTGTTTTGACAAATTTCATTGCTGTGTTGAATTTTACCTTTGAAATGTCAGTTTCCAAAACTCCGTAAACAAAAGAAGTCTCAGGATTGAAACATCCTGAGATTCTGTAAATGTTAAATTTATCTGTATCAATTAGGTTTTTTGTTGTGGTAAAGATATAATCTCCGTCACTTCCCATTCTTGAAACAAAAGGCCTGTCATCTGCTGTTTTTGTAGTTGCACAGGAGACAAGTGTTAAAAGAATAAAAAGAACGGGGATAATTCTTTTCATTAAGCCTTTTCTACCTTTACTTCAAAACCGTTATCTGACTCAGAAGCTTTATCATCCTGTATAAATGAGGATTCTTTGGAAAGTGTCTCATTTTCTATGAATGATTTGAATTGAGCATACACTTCCCCAATTTCTGAATCTCCGTAAACTGTAAGTTTAATTCTGTCAGATACTTCAAATCCTGACTCTTTTCTTAAAGTCTGAATTGCTCTTACCATGTCTCGTGCAAGGCCTTCATAAAGAAGATCTTTTGTTACTTCTGTATCAAAACCAACTGTAAGAGAACCTTCATTTGTAATTTTAAGGTTTTCTTTTTCAAGACGCTGAATGATAAGGTCTGCAACAGAGAGTTTAATTGAGTTGTTTTCTCCGTATTCAACAATTTCTTCAAGTCCTTCAAGCATTTTGGAAATGTGTGAACTTACCATCTTTTCTATTTTTGAGGCAACTTCCTTCATATTCTTTCCAAGTTTTGCTCCAAGAACTTTAAAGTTTGCTTTTGCCTTGTAGTCTACCAGAGAAGATTCATCACTTTGAATTTCAACTTCTTTAACATTGAGTTCTTCTGCAATGATTTCCTTCATTTCTGAAAGAATCTTTCTGTCTTCATCTGTTCTGTCTACAAGGAATAATTTCTTGAGAGGTTGTCTGTTTTTGAGGTTGTAAGTGCTTCTTAAAGCTCTTCCCATGGTAATTGCCTTAACGGTAAGTCCCATTCTCTTCTCAAGTTCATAGTCTCTGTGTTCTGCACAGTAAACTGGATAATCACAAAGGTGAATAGATTGCGGATCTGACTCTTTCTTTAAATTAAGGTAGATTTCTTCTGTTGTAAACGGAATGATAGGACAAGCAAGCTTGCAGAATGTCATGATTACCTTGTAAAGAGTATCATAGGCTTGTTTTTTATCGGTATCATTTTCGCTCTTCCAGAATCTTCTTCTGCTTCTTCTGATGTACCAGTTGTTTAAGCTGTCCATGAATGTAACAAGATAGTCGCAGGCTCTTTCTATGTCGTAGTTAGAAAGTGCGTCATCCATGTTGTGTGTGAGTTCTTCTGTTACGGAAATCATCCACTTATCAAGTGGGTTTTTGAGATTTTCATAAGAAGTTTCAGAAGGCTCATAACCGTCAAGATTTGCGTATGTAACAAAGAATGTGTATGAATTCCAAAGAGGAATGATTAAGTTCTTCAGGGAATCTTTTACCATTGAGTCTGCAAACTTTAAATCATCTGCATGTACTGCAGGACTGTCCATGAGTGCAAATCTAAGAGCATCTGCACCGTACTGGTTTACATGAATCATTGGGTCTGTAAAGTTTCCTTTACTCTTACTCATCTTTTCACCGTCTTCTGCCAAAATTATTCCGTTTGTTACATTGTTCATGAAACAAGGTTTGTCAAATAGAGCTGTGGCAAGAATTGTAAGTGTATAGAACCAACCTCTTGTCTGGTCCTGTCCTTCACAGACAAAGTCTGCAGGGAAAATCTTTTCAAATCTTTCTTTGTTTTCAAACGGATAGTGAAGCTGTCCATAAGGCATACTTCCGCTTTCAAACCAACAGTCAAGAACATCAGGGACTCTTCTCATTGTTCCCTTTCCGTCAGGACTTGGCCATGTAAGATTATCTACATAGTGCTTATGAAGGTCTGAAACTTTTTGACCGCACTTTTCTTCAAGTTCTTTTATAGAGCCAATTACTTCTGTGTAACCGCTTTCGTCAGAAATCCATACAGGAATTGGGTTTCCCCAGAATCTGTTTCTTGATATTGCCCAGTCTCTGGCGCCTTCAAGCCATTTACCAAATCTTCCGTCTCTGAGGTGTTCAGGAACCCATCTGACCTTTTTGTTGTTTGCAACCATCTGGTCTTTGATTTTTGTAACGCTTACATACCAGCAGTCCATTGCACGATAAATGAGTGGAGAACCTGTTCTCCAGCAGAAAGGATAGCTATGAAGGTAGTTTTCACGTTTAACAAGCTTTCCTTCTTCCTTAAGGCGTTGAATTATGAGTTTATCTGTATCTTTAACAAACAAGCCTTCATACTCAGGAACCTCTGATGTAAATTTACATTCATCATCTATTGGACATACTACAGGAATTCCAGTTCCTCTGAGTACGTTATAGTCATCTTCACCAAAACCCGGAGCTGTATGAACAATTCCGCAACCGTCTTCAGTTGTAACATAATCTCCCAGAACAGTTACAAAAGCACCTTTATCAAACAAATTCTCAAAGTAAGGGAAAAGTGGTTCATATCTCATGCCCTTGAGGTCTTTGCCTTTGTACTCTTTAACTATGGTGTACTGAGACTCATCTTTGTAGTAAGAAGAAATTCTTGACTTACCAATGTAGTAGAAATCTCCGGATTCATTATCTTTTAATTTTACATAATCGATTTCCGGCCCAAGTGCCAAAGCAAGGTTACTTGGAAGTGTCCATGGAGTTGTTGTCCAAGCAAGGAAATAGGTATTATCTTCTCCCTTTGATTTGAATCTTACTGTTACGGCAGGATCTGTAACGTCCTTATAACCGCCAAGGTTAACTTCCATGTTTGAAAGCGGACATCCAAGTCCAGGGCTGTAAGGAAGAATATTGTATCCTTTGTAAATGAGTCCTTTGTCATAAAGAGTCTTGAATACCCACCAGATGCTTTCCATGAAGGAAGGGTCCATTGTTTTGTATCCGTGTTCAAAATCTACCCAACGGCCCATTCTGGAAATGATTTTTTCCCAATCACTTGTGAATCTCAAAACAATTGAACGGCACTCTTCGTTATATTTTGATACACCGTAAGCTTCAATTTCTTTTGCAGAAGAAATTCCCAGCTTCTTTTTCATCTCGTTTTCTACAGGAAGACCGTGGCAATCCCATCCCCAATTACGAACGACTCTTTTTCCTTTCATTGTCTGATAACGAGGAATAATATCTTTGATTGTTCCAGGAACTAAATGACCATAGTGAGGATGACCTGTTGCAAACGGAGGTCCGTCGTAAAATGAGAACTCATTATCTATTGGTCTTGCTTCAATTGACTTTTTGAAAATGTCATTTTTTGTCCAGAATTCAAGGATATTCTCTTCCATCTTTGGGAAGTCCTGCTTTGGATTGACTGCTTTAAACATACCATCTCCTAAGAATCGTAATTCAGGAAATAATATCATAATTATTAAGTTCTGAACAACACGTTAAAGTGTTTTGCTTAGCTCTTTAGCCCTGTATAACAGCGTTTCTTTTGTATTTAGATTTGGATTGTCAATTACTTCTTCCAGAAGGGCATTAAGGATCTTTCCCATAACAGGACCTTTTTGTATTCCTATCTCAGAAAGTTCCTGACCGCCTATAGCAAGGTCTTTTAGTGAAATAGGTTCATTTAAGGCTTTTTCTATTCTTTGGATAAACTCTTTATACTGTGCTTTTTTGCTTACTCCTTCAGAAGCAATCTGGTCACACCATTGTAGTTTAAAAAGGTCTTCTATGTTTTGCAGACCTACTCTGTTTATAAAGCGTTTTACAGCACCGTCTGTCCATGAAGAAGAATACCTTACCATGTGTTCTGAAATGAGTATGTTAATCTTATCTATCATTTCGTTTGAACACTTTAGTCTCTTTGCACATGAAACGGCAATTTCTGCACCTTTTACATCATGTCCGTAAAATTTTATTGCATTTCCTTCTGTCTTCATACAAACAGGTTTACCAATGTCATGTAACAGAGCTGCAAATCTTACAGATAAATCATAGTTGTTGAAAGCAGCTGCATCTACACAGTTAAAAATGTGTTCAAGAACATCTGAAGCACCTATTTTATCCTGTGATATTGTTCTGCATATAGAAACTTCAGGAAGAATGTACTGCAAGATTCCTGAGTCTTCCAACATCCTAAGACCAATTGAAGGTTTATCACTGTTGAGAATTTTAAAAAGTTCATCACAAATTCTTTCTTTTGAGACATTTACAATAGTATGAGAAAGTTCTTTTGCAGCTTTTAACGTTTCTTTTTCTCCAGAAAAACCGAGTTTTGAACAAAATCTGCTCATTCTCATGAGTCTTAGAGCATCTTCAGAAAATCTTTTATAAGGGTCTCCTATGGCTCTTATTATTTTCTTTCTTAAATCTCTTTTACCTTTGAACAAATCTATTATTTTTCCGTCTCTGCAATCTGCTGCAAAGGCATTAACTGTAAAATCTCTTCTTGAAAGGTCTTCATTTAAGTCAGAAACAAAACTCACATTGTCCGGATGTCTGTTATCTGAATATTTTCCTTCTGTTCTGAAAGTAGTAACTTCAAACTTTTGACCTTTGAACAATACTGTTACTGTACCATGTTTTATTCCTGTTGGAATTACATGATTAAACATTTGAATTACCTGCTCCGGCAAAGCATCTGTACAGAAATCACAGTCATGATTTTCTTTACCCAAAAGAAAATCTCTTACAGCACCGCCTACGATATAAAGAGAAAAGCCGTTATTGTTAAAAACTGAGTTAAACTCACTTATGGTGGTGTCCAGTTTATACTTTTTCATTTAAGTCCAAGAGTTTCCCATGCCATACGTGCAACGTTTTGTTCTGCATCTTTCTTATTTTTTCCAACTGCAGGACCAAATGTCTTACTGTTTAAAGTAACTGTATAGTGGAATTCCTGATTATGATCAGGTCCTGTGATCTTTACCAAAGTGTATTCCGGAACTTTTTTATATTTTTTCTGAACGTATTCCTGTAACTCTGTTTTAAAGTCTCTATGGTGCTTGTTTGCTACAACATCTTTAATTTTTGAAACAAGATATTTTAAAACAAAGTCTTTTGCAGCTTCATAACCTCTGTCTATGAAAACAGCAGCAAAAACAGCTTCTACACAATCTGCTAAAATAGCTTTTTTGTGTCTTCCACCTGTTATTTCTTCACCTCTTCCAATCTTTATATACTTTGAGATATTAAGCTTATCTGCTACTTCAGAAAGAGAATCTTCACTTACCACAAAACTTCTGATTCTGGTATATTCGCCTTCATCTACATGAAGGTTTTCATATAACCATTGTGAAATTACAAGTTGAAGTACACTGTCTCCCAAAAATTCAAGACGTTCATTGTCTTTTACTTTTTCATCTTTTGATTCATTTGCAAAAGACGAATGAGTAAAAGCATTTTCGAGAATTGCCAAATCATTTAATTCAAGACCGGCATTGGAAATAAAATCAAAAAGCTCCTGCTTTCTGCTTTCAGAAATTCCAGGAGCCTTGCTAGTATCAGAACTCATTTTCTCAGTTGTTCTTCTCTATAAAATCAACTACATCTTTGACTGTATAGAATGATCTTCCTGCTTCATCAGAAATCTCAACTCCAAACTGTTCTTCAATGCTCTCTACGAGATCAAAGATGTCAAAACTGTCTATCTTAAGATCGTTAAGGAAAGAAGCTTCCATTGTAATCTTTGACTCTTCAATTCCTTCTATCTTGTCAAGAATTATCTGTTTTACCTGATTGTAAATTTCGTTTCTATCCATGGATTATGCCTCCGGATTAAAAACCTGAACACCCTTGTAGTATCCGCACTTTGGGCATACACGGTGTGGAAGAATGAGAGAACCGCACTTTGTACACTTTGTAAGTGTAGGAGCCTCGAGTCTCATGTTTGTAGCTTTTCTTGAAGCTGCTGTTGATTTAGATGTCTTATACTTAGGTGTTGCCATATATATACCTCTTAATTATTCAAAATTACACAACATTGTGATAGTAAATAAAATCGTTGTTTCTGTCAACAATTCAAGCTTTTTGTTTTACTTTTAGTTTCATTTTCATGGCCTTTATCACCTCTTTTGGTACCATATTGGATACATCTGCTCCAAAAGCTGCCATTTCCTTAATAGAACTGCTTCTTATAAGAAAATATTTTGGATTTGTAGGCATGAAAAGAACCTCTATACTTGGATACAGGATTTTGTTTGTTTCTGCCAATTCAAATTCATAATCAAAATCAGAAGAAGTTCTTACTCCTCTTATCATTATCTGAACATTGTTTTCTTTGGCAAAATCTACAGTAAGTCCGTTCCAAATAACAACTTCTATATTTTTGTAGTCTTTAAGTATATCAACAAGAAGTTGTTTTCTTTCTTCTGCAGAGAAAAGTGTATTTTTGGATGGATTGTTTGCAACAACAACATACAATTTCTCAAAAAGTCCTGAAGTTCTTTTTATGATATCTATATGTCCCAAGGTAGGTGGGTCAAATGTTCCAGGAAACATGGCAATCTTCATTGTTTCTGTTCCTCTACATATTTTTTCATAGAATTATAAGTTTCCTGACTCTCATACTGAATTCTTTCACCTATT
>JAZLGI010000043.1:0-22798 GCA_045616225.1 Sphaerochaetaceae bacterium | reverse complement strand
TATTAAAGATTCCACTCATAGTGGTTCCTTAATTTTAAAGCGGTGCTGATTGCGGATTTAAGTTTTCTATCTTGCTGGTGCTGGCTGCGGAATGCCGGTGCTCATTGGCGGATTGGTGGTGCTAAATGCATGGAATATTCAAGTTTCTTCCGCATTCATACAAATTATAGAATGGAAAGATAATATAGATGTTCCATCTTTTATCGATTTGTAATATCTCTCTAATTTCGCTTCTACGGTTACTTACCTTTAGAGTTTCTGAAAAATACTTTCTTAATATTTAAATGGATTGAAGAATCCCTAAGCTCTAACCGATTGAAATGCAGTAATGTTTGACATGTACACACTCTGCGTGTATAGTGTAGCTATGATAAAATCGTTTGCAGATAAAGAAACTGAAAAGGTATTCAATCAACAGTTTTCCAAAAAGCTACCTGCTGATATTCAACATGTTGCTTTAAGAAAACTGATAATGATTTCAAGTGCTGAAACAATTGAGGATTTACGAGTTCCACCTGCAAACAGATTGGAAAAATTAGAAGGAAATAGAAAGGGTCAATACAGCATTAGAATCAATGACCAATGGAGAATATGTTTCAGATTCACTGAAGGAAATAGTTCTGATGTTGAGATAGTGGATTACCATTGAGAGAGGAATAGCGATGGAAAATATGATTAAACTACCGACAGTTGGTGAAATTTTAAAAGAAGAATTCATGGATCCATATGGGATTTCTCAGTATAAGCTTGCAAAAGAAACAGGAATGCCGGTTTCACGTATACAGGATATTCTTCACAATCGCAGAAAGGTTACACCAGATACATCGTTAAGACTTGGTATCTACTTTGGAGTATCTGAAAAATACTTTCTTAATATTCAGATGGATTTGGACATCAGAGAGCTTAAGACCTTAGAAAAAGAATCTATTGATAAAATAGTTCCTATTACTTTGACTGCAGCCGTTATACGAAATCAATGATACCAAGAATAAAAGCGATAAAACCTGTAAGGAGCGTTTTTTGTATTCATTCCGAAATGTCCGGATTCATCTACAAAAATGCTTAGCTCTTTCATAATAACCTGATAATAAAAAGAATGGCCGAAATTGCTCCGGCCTGCATGTGGACCCAGATCTTGCGACCAGCCCTAAACCGATTACTCGGTCTAACTAAAATATAGACTATATCCGGAATGAAGGCAAGTGTTAATTGACAGCAGTGAAACTGGTACTGATATTATAAGGAATTAATGTGTTTTCTGTAATTCTTTGTGGTGTAAAGAGCTATTTTAACCCTAAAAAAGGAAAAACCCTTACTATAATTTGTTGTATAGTAAGGGTTTATTAAGTGGAGATGAGCGGAATCGCCTTCCATGCTACCGGTTGTCCGCATTCCAGGCCGCCCCTCCTTCGAACCATTATCAATGGTTCTCCTACCGTCGAGATTCGATTCCGAAAACAAAAAAAGGATTACTGCAAAAGCAATAATCCTTTTTCTGGAGATGAGCGGAATCGAACCGCCTACCTATTGAATGCCATTCAATCGCTCTAGCCAGGTGAGCTACATCCCCTTAACGACTTGATGATAAAGGTTTTAAGCTCTATTTGTCAATCTCGCTTTTATGGTAGAAATAAGTTCCAGGTTCAACAAAACCTTTTCCTTTTGTCTGCTTAAGATACATTATAAATGCAGTCACAACATAAAGTCCTGTGACAATGAGCATAAGTGTAGCATTCTGGGTTTTAGCAGGATGGTTAACCAAAGCCAAAATTGGAAGAGCAAAGAAGAACATTATTCCCGTAGAGTTTACATAATCCTGGGCTGCAGGAGTTTCAAAGTCCGGATCAACAACACGAACAAGAGAAAGGGCTGTTGGCAAAGTTCCGTTTGCAGTTCCAAAAATCATCAGGAATCTAATAAAAGAATAATCCTTAAACAATCTTGAGCAGAACCATGGAGTAATGTAACAAGTAATAATACAACCCACAACAGTAAGCACAAGGATAAGAGCCCAATATTCTTTAAGAGCGCTGAGTTCAATAGCACCAAGACAAGCAGCTACGGTAAGATCAACGGCAATACCATCTATTCTGTTACACGTACCGTTATCAATTACATAATCTATTTTTGCTTTACATATAATGTTTCTTACAATTATTGCAAAAAGTGAACTGACAACAAAATTAATACCCCAAAGACCGGTAATTGCTTCTACAATCTTTCCTCCGGCAACATTTCCCAAGAAACGTTTTGTAAGGAATTCAACACCGGCAAGAAATCCTATACTTAACAAATATGTCAGAAGAATAATTGCCACATGAAGAGTAAGAGTATCCATAGACTCACTTGCTGTTGTCTGACAACTGCTGCTTACCCTCTCTTCTTTATTCTTTAAGAAACCATTATTTGATTTTCTATGCCTGAGTTTTTCTACATATTCAGGAGCAAGCCAACCTTTCTTTGCTGCTCTGTTAATCAAAACAACACCAATAATGGAACCGATTATGAAACCAATGGCAGCCATTGCAAGTCCAACATCCGATGCATTTCTGACACCAAAGTCATTTTCCCAAACAGAAGCCATTGACTGAGCCTGACCAGGTCCCAATTCAAAACCAAGACAAAGCGTAAGGCCAAGTACTTTTGCAGAACCACCAAGGGTATTCTTAAAGAAAAGAACAACTACAAGAAGACCAAAGAAACACTGAAGCCCGTATTCTGCTACAAGAGCAGTAACATTTTGCCAAAGTGAAGGATTCTTCTTCTTTCCGTTTACCAGTTTCTTAGGTTCAGGAATTCTAAGCTGAATTGCTATGAATGAAATATTAAGAAGGTGAAAGATTAATTCAGAAAAAAACTCACGTCCCGTTTCCAAACACAGAGAACCTGCAATGAAATTGTAGAAAACCAAAAGGAAAAAACCTCCAATCATAGGAGCAGGAATTAAATACTTTCTGAAAAAAGAAACCTTTGCTCTGATAAAAGAACCAAGAATTAAAGAACACCCTAAAATACAAAGATGCAAAATTATGGTCAAATCATGACCGCTGTGAACATAGCTCATTGTTCTTCCTTTTTACTTCTTGCCAAATAAGCAAGATAATACTCATTATATTTTAAAGAACTTGAATCTGATGAAAGTCTTATTCTGTAAAGCCTTTCATCACAGAAAAGTTCCATAGTCTGCTTTGCATTAAGAATAAAAGAAGTAATCTTTGAAAGCGGCAGATGGAATACTTTTGTTATCCCGTCATTGCACTTAACAATTATTTCATCATTTTCAAGACTAATTGTTATGTCTTTGGAAAGGTCTGTTAAAGTGCCTTTGTCATTGGAATCTCCCACTTGGAACAATCTTCCTCTTTCTGCAGAGAAGCCTTTACATTCCTTAAGAGCTTCCATTTCCCAATTATGCCACTCAACAACAGTTTTGAGTTTTGTGTCTTTTGATAATAAATCATCTTTTTTTGTGAGAGTAGCTTCAAATCCGCAATCAGAACAGAAGATTTTGTCACCTTTTGTCTCAAGCGTTCCTATCTTATGGCACTTAGGACACATGTAAAGTGTTCTCTGAAGACCCTCTGCCCTGTTTTTGGATTCATAATGATAATCTACAGTTTTCTTCCATGTTTCATTAGAAAAATCAAGATTTTCTTTTATCTTTACTGCAAGGTCTTCTACAGAAAGACTCATGGCTTCTTCTTCAGACATGAGATATCTCATGTTTATGCTTACAGGACCCTTTCTCCTTTTTAATGCCCATCTTGGTTCACTTGCATAACCGCCTTCAATGGAAATAAAAACAACAGGAACTTTAAAAGAGTGAATCATTTTGGCAATTGCCTGATAATTAATAGGCATCATATTACCATCCCAAGTTCTTGTTCCCTCAGGGAAAAGTCCTACTATTTTACCCTCTTTAAAGTGTTTCTTTATTAACCTTATTGTTTCAAAATCACCTCTTCCCTGTTGTTTTGGAATAAGTTCACAGACTTTTCCCATAATCCAACCTACAAAAGGCATTTTAAACATATAAGCACCGGCTACCCAGTGAATATGTCTGTGAAGCAAGACAGAACCAATCTCTATTGGGTCATGAGTTCCAACATGGTTTGAGAGAATGAGAAACGGACCTTCCGAGATGTCATAATTATTCTTGTTAACCAGAGAAACATGGTGAGTTTTTACATACCAAGGTGAATATGTATGTCTTGCAAGGTTATAAAGCCAATGAAACTTAGTGTCCATAGAACCCATTGTAATAATATGTTGCGTTTTAGTCAAAAAAAAATCCGGAGTTTCTACCCCGGACCTAAAATAACAATGGAGCAATTTATTAAAATTACTTCTTTGCAATATATTTTCTGATATCAAGTGCAACAGCAACAACAATAACGAGACCCTGAACAACATAGTTGTAGTATGGGTTTACGCCAAGGAATTGAAGAACAATCTTAAGAAGTTCAAATACCAGAACTCCAATAAGAACGCCGGAAACAGTACCAATACCACCGGTTGTTGAAACACCGCCAATTGTACAACCTGCAATAGCTTCAAGTTCGTATCCGCTTCCCATTGAAGCAGAGGCTCCACCTGATTTTGCAGCAAGCAGATAACCTGCAATTGCATACATAACACCGGCTGTGACATAAATCTTTACAATTGTGTTCTTTGTGTTTACGCCGGAAACTTCAGCCGCAACTTCATTTCCACCAATTGCATACATATATTTTCCATGACAAGTCTTGTTATAGATAAACCAGAACAAAAGACCAAAGATAATAGCAACAAACAAAAGATATGGAAGATAGAAGCCTTTTGTTGAGCCTATTCTTCCTGTAATGATTTTGATATAGTTGTTCTTGAATCCTCCAATAGGCTGAGCATCTGTGAAAACAAGGCTAATTCCGTAAATGATAGTCTGAGTTCCAAGTGTTGTAATAAACGGTGGAACTTTGAGTCTTGAAATAATCCAACCATTGATAAATCCAAAAAGGAATCCAAAAGCTACGACTATAACAAATACAACAAACATATTCATTTCAGGCATAAACTTATAGAGTTTTCCTGAATAATCAGGTCTCTGAATAAGCACACCTGCAAGACAGGCTGCAAAACCTACCTGTCTTCCTGCAGAAAGGTCTGTACCCTTTGTAATAAGACAACCGGAAACACCAAGTGCAATAAGAAATCTTACAGCTGTATTACTAATGAGGTTACCGAGGTTTCCCCAAGAAAAGAACTTTTCTACAGTACATCCAACAACAATACTTACTACGACAAGACCCATGACAATTGGGTTTGCCTTTGCATAGGCAACAGCCTTCTGCATAAAACTTTTATTATTTAATTTGGTTTCTGCCATAATTACCTCTTATTTACCAAACTGTGTAGCCAGAGTCATAATGTTCTCCTGAGTTGCCTGCTCTCCTTCTACAAAGCCGGTTACTCTTCCGTCACACATGACCATAATTCTGTCACTCATACCAATGAGTTCACTCATTTCAGATGAAATCATGATAATGCTCTTACCTTGTTTTGCAAGATCTGCAATGATACAGTAGATTTCATACTTTGCTCCAACGTCAATTCCTCTTGTTGGTTCATCAAGAATAAGAACATCCGGGTTATTTGCAAGCCAACGTCCTACAAGAACCTTCTGCTGATTACCACCGGAAAGGCTCTTGATAAGAGTCTTTGAAGAAGGAGTCTTAATGTTCATCTTATTAACATTATCCCGTACAAGATTCTCTATCTTTTTATCGTTGAGATAGAGTTTCTTTTCCAAATACTGAGGAAGTGAAGCAATGGAAATGTTATCAGAAACAGGAAGAACTCCAAGAATACCGGAACCACGTCTGTCTTCTGTGAGCATTGCAATACCTTGGTCTATAGCATCCTTAGGGCGTACAATCTTTAATTCTTTTCCTTGATACTTGATAGTACCGCTAGTATGACTTCTTGTTCCGAAAAGTCCTTCCATTAACTCTGTTCTCTGAGCTCCTACAAGACCGCCGACACCAAGGATTTCTCCTTTTCTGAGCTTAAATGAAACATTTCTGAAACTCTTTGGATTAATTGAAGTAAAGTCTTCAACTTCAAATACAACTTCTCCGGGAACATTTTCACGTTTAGGGAAAAGGTTGGTAAGCTCTCTACCTACCATCTTGGTGATAATCATATCTGTTGTAAGATTCTTTGCTTCCCAGGTTCCTATATAGTGTCCATCTCTCATGATTGAAACTTCATCTGAAATGCGGAGAATTTCATCCATCTTATGAGAAATGTAGACAACTGCAACACCTTCTTTTGTAAGGTCTTCAACAATCCTGAACAGAGCATCTACTTCATTCTGGGTAAGAGAAGAAGTAGGTTCGTCAAGAATAAGAACACGGCAGTTTGCAGAAACAGCTTTTGCAATCTCAACACTCTGCATTTGAGAAACAGACAAATTACCTACTTTCTCTTTTGGATCAAAGTCCATTCTTACTTTCTTAAGAAGCTCAGCAGTATCCTTATACATCTTATCGTGATCTATGATTGGGATGAAACCAAAAAGTTTCTTCATAGGATAACGACCAAGGAAAATGTTCTCGCCTATTGTTCTGGCAGGAATTGGCTGAAGCTCCTGATGAACCATGGCAATACCCTTATGAAGAGCATCCATTGGGTCTGTAATTGTGACCGGTTCACCGTCTAGGTAAATCTGTCCTTCATCCATTTTATAGATTCCAAACATACACTTCATGAGTGTAGATTTACCGGCTCCGTTTTCTCCCATTAAAGCGTGAACATGTCCGGCTTTTAACTGAAGCTGTGCGTGATCCAAAGCCTTAACACCAGGGAATGTCTTACTCACATCTTTCATTTCAAGCAGAAATTCTGACATGTAACTAACCTCCATATTGAACGGTTTAAAAAAATGGGTGAGCGTGCTCACCCATTCTGTTTAAAACGGTCAATTATTTTACCATTACGTAGTCAACCCAGTAATACTTCTCAATCTTTTCGCCATTGAGAGCCTTAACTGCTGCGTCAACTGCTGAGTGGGACTGTCCAATGTGGTCATTAAGAACTGTACCTGTCATTGTTCCCTTCTTGACCATTTCCTGACACTCATCAAGAGCATCAACACCAAGAAGATAAATGTCCTTTCCAACTGTTCTTCCAGCTGCCTGGATAGCTGCTGCTGCACCAAGTGCCATACCATCGTTGTTACAGAAAACAACTTCAATCTTGTCACCGTACTTAGCAAGAGCGTTAGCACAGATTTCCTGTCCCTTTGTCTGATCCCAGTTACCTACCTGGTCATCAAGGCATTCTACCTTAACACCGGCATCTGTAAGAGCCTTGATTGAGAACTGTGTTCTGTACTGAGCATCTGAGTTTTCCGGATCTCCCTCAATCATGATGTAAGAAACTTTTCCATCTCCGTTGACATCACCCTTGTTTGGAAGAGCGAGAACGATATTACCCTGCATTGTACCTGACTGGCGAGCATCTGCACCAACATAACAAATGTTGTCATACTTAGCAAATGTGTCTGCTGCAGGCTCTCTGTTAATGAGGATACATGGGATGTTAGCTGCTGCAATCTTGTCAATCAAAGCTTCTGCTGAAGATGTCTGAACGAGGTTGAGGATGATTACATCTGTTCCCTGTGCAATCATTGTATCTACCTGGTTTGACTGCTCTGCCATATCGTTCTTTCCATCATACATTGTGAGCTGATACTTTACTGTATCTGTTTCAAGTGATGCAAAATATGACTGAATCTCATTTCTGTAAAGTGTCATGAAGTTATCTGTATACTGATAAATTGAAACACCTACTTTGTAAGTCTTAACTGCAGATTCCTGTGAACCCTGAGCGAAGACACAAGCGATTGCTGCAAAAGCAACAATAAGTACGATAGCAAATTTTTTCATACTTTCTTCTCCTAAAGTTTTTTTAGTCCTATGGACTTCTCTATGTTAAATTTTTATTAACAAAAAATCAAATTAAATATTAGTTTAAATATAAAAAAACAGGCGTTTTCTTTATTTTCTCCTCAAATTGAGTCCGAATCAAGCAAAATGGTAAAAGGTCCGTCATTTAACAAATCTACTTCCATGTGGGCTCCAAACACCCCGTGTTCAACTTTTTTTACATACTTTGAACATTCGCCAAGCACATATTCATATAGCGGCTCTGCAACTTCAGGCTTGCCTGCATTTGAAAAACCCGGCCTGTTTCCGCTGTGACAATCTGCATAAAGCGTAAACTGAGAGACTACCAACAACTCCCCTCCTATATCTGCCAAAGAAAGATTTGTTTTTCCGTTTTCATCTTTAAAAACCCTCAGGTTACACATTTTTTTTACCATCTTGTCTGCAACTTGTTTTGTATCGGTCTGAGATATTCCGCACAGAACCATAAAGCCTCTGTTAATCTTTCCGACAATCTTTTCATCTACCGTTACGCAGGCGTGTTTGACACATTGAATTACAAGTCTCATTTGGCTTCCTTTGCGGCAATATCGTTAGTATCTATTGAGCCTCTGAAAACAACAAAGGTGTCAAAAAGGTATTCTGTAACGAAGTTTATTACCATGTTGATTAGGGTTACAAGGTATTCATTCCACATTGCAGTACCTGTAAGATACTTCTCAAGCAATGTAGAAAGAGGTGTAAAGACGCAGTAATAGCCAAAGACTTTAAGCATTGCTATTGGAACATTGTTAGCACTTTTGAATGTAAATTTTCTGTTTAAAGTAAAATTCCAGATGACCGAAAGAATGAGACCAATTAAATAACTTACCCAGTACTCCAGATGAGCCAGTTCATTTAAAAGTGTAAATGTTCCAATCTGTATAACACCGGCTGATATGGAAAACAAACCGAATTTGATTGTTCTGATTACTTCTTTATTCATTTCTTTCCTTCCTTTTCACGTTTACTCAGTTCTTTGAACAATTTGCTGTTTGAAGCATACAATTTCTTGAAGATACTGTAATTCGTATCATATTTTTTATGCCTTTCCATATTTGGCTCATAAACTTTATCTACCGGAATGAAATCTTTTACACATTCCAAATTTGGAATAAGACCAAGTCCAACTGCCGTTACGGCTGCAGCTCCTACAGAACCTACATTTTGCGGTGATGATACAGTTTCTACCTTTCTTCCAAGAATATCTGCCAAAATCTGACAGGAAACCGGAGATTTTGCACCGCCTCCTACAAATCTTATGCTGTCTGAAGTTTTTATTTTCTTGTCCTGGCACTCAAGCATCCATCTGAGATGAAAGAAAACGCCCTCTACAACAGCTCTGATTAACTCTGTTTTGCCTGTCTCAAGTTTTATTCCAAAAAACATTCCGGTAGAATTAGGGTCTTCAAAAGGACATCTGTTTCCATGAAGCCAAGGTGTAAAAATTACACCTCCTGCCCCTGGTTCAAGATCTTTTATTGTGTCCATAAGATAATCAAAAAGGCTCTCATAAACAGAATAAAAATCATCTGTGACATCTTTCTTTTCAAGATAAATACCTATCTCATCCAAAGCCAAATGGTCTTTTACCCATTCAAGGCATTTCCCTGCAGTTTCCATTTCTGCAAAATAATTGAATTTTCCGCTTTGTGCGCCGGTAATGGCTGCAATCATGGCACTGACATCTACCATTTGCTTATCTGTAACAGTAATTACCCAGCCTGAAGTTCCTGAATAAATGTGTGTGTCTCCAACATTTACACAACCTGCACCAATTCCTATGAGAGAACTGTCTCCTCCACCGCCAAATACCGGAATTCCAGCCTTAAGCCCCAGTTCTTCTGCAGATTTCTCTGTGAGAGAACCTACCATATCCGTAGATTTTATGATTGGAGGAAGAAGTTCCTTTTTTATGTTAAACATAGAACACATCTTGTTACTCCAACACTGTTTGTTTTTTCTCGTGTCATACAGAAGAGTGGCAAAAGCACTGTCTTCTGTCATCTTAAACTCGCCGGTACATCTACAGGTTAAATAGTCTTTGACATCAAGCCATCTGTATGCTTTTGCAAATGCCTGAGGTTCGTGCTTTTCTACCCATTTATACTTCCAAATAGGATCTTTGACACTGCTGGAAACAGCGCCTGTAATGATGAGGCTTGGAATGAGTTTAAAGATATTTGCACCGGCAATCTGCAAACCATATGCAATGCCTTCTTTGATGACATCAGAAGCTCTTTGATCCATATAACTCATTGGACGTCTTACAGGAACTCCGTCTTTATCTACAAGAATAAGTCCCTGAGCCTGAGAACAGAAAGAAATTCCCTCAACTTTATCAGGACTTATATCTACCTGATTAAAAAGCTTTTGAGTACTCTCACGCATAGCATTCCACCAGTCATCTCCATCCTGTTCTGCTCCGCCATCTGGCATAATGTAAAGAGGATAACCGCAACTTGTGGCACCAACCAGTGAAATAACCTTATCTACTTCAAACAAGCAGGTTTTTACTCCTGTTGTTCCAATATCGTAAGCTAGAATATATTTCATTCTGCACTCCTCATCTTTGAATACTTTTTCTTATAAACAAAATGCTGAATAGACACGTCAAACAAACTCAATCTGTTTTTATAATTGCAGAACAAAGCTGCAGCATCATTTTTCTCGTTTATAAGTTCAAGAGTCTCTGATTCTTCATTCTCAGGAATCTTACCCCAAAAACCCATAATCTGAGCATAATCATCTAAATATGCATGAAAATCCTTTCTCTTCTCCCTGTTTTCTGTTTCTTTCTCAAAGAAAGCTCTGCTGTTCTCCTCAAGTCCCCTCACATTGGCAAAAGCGTTCTCATAGTCCGAACCAAAACAAAAAGCTCCGTGAGCTTTCATAAGAAACGAATTAGCCAAAGGATTTGCTTCAAGTGATTTTCTTGCTTTGTCTGTAAGTTTCTTGGTTCCCGGGAAACCATATCCGCAACAAGGAGCAAAATCTGTATCTTTTCCGACAACACTTACTGCAGAAGCAAAAACCTGATGTGTATGAATAACAAAATTTGCATCCGGTCTGAGTTTGTAAATCATTGCATGAAGACCTTTTTCACTGCTTGGTTTCTTATTTCCGCTCCAAGTTAGGTCGTTTATGTTGACAAGAGCCAAATCTTCCGGCTTCAAAGATTCATAACTGAGTCCGCTTGGAGTAATCAAAAACTCCGTTTCCGAAATCCTGGCACTGACATTTCCCCAAGTTCTGGCTATTAATTTTTCTTCTACCAATTTTAAACCGGCTTCTATTATCAAAGTTCTTGCCTGAGAATCTGAATAAGACATAACAACTCCTGTTTTAAGGTTGTTTTTATGATATCACACTTTTGATTTGATTTGTCATCTTAAAGGATATTGACAAAACATTAGGAAAAGTTGTAAAAGAAGTGCATATAAATTCATTTTTATACAGGAGGGAGCTATGAAAAATATTAATTACACATTCAGAAACATTGCTGTCTCCTCTTCATTCAGCTACTACTATTATTATTGTTCTCCTTTTTAAGTCTGAGTGAAGAAAAGTAAACCTATGAACTTTGGACCTCCTCAGACGGAGGTCTTTTTTATAAAAAAATACAACGGGGAGTTAGAAAATGTTTAAAAGTTGTTTTAAGAAGTTTACAGTGGTTTTATTGGTAAGTCTTGTAGCTTTTGTTGCCTTTGCATCAGGCTCAAACGAGACTAAGAGCGATACCTTTAATGTAGGTATTTGTCAACTTGTTCAGCATGAGGCTCTTGATGCCGCAACAAAAGGATTCAAAGATGCACTCACAGAGAAACTTGGAGACAAGGTAAAATTCAATGAACAGAATGCATCCGGAGATTCAGCAACCTGTATCACAATCGTGAACGGTTTTGTTTCTTCAAATGTAGACTTGATTCTGGCAAATGCAACACCGGCTCTTCAGGCTGCACAGGCTACAACAGGTGATATTCCAATTCTTGGTACTGCTGTAACAGATTACGGAACAGCTTTGGATATTGCAAATATGGGTTCAACAACCGGAATAAATGTTTCAGGAACAAGTGATCTTGCCCCTCTTGACGGACAGGCAAACATGATTGTTGAGCTTTTCCCTAACGTAAAGTCTGTAGGTATTATCTACTGTAGTGCAGAAGCAAACTCTGTTTTCCAGGTAAAGCAGGTAAAGTCTCTTCTTGAAGCAAAAGGAATTAAGGTAATTGAGTTTGCATTTACAGATTCAAATGATGTTTCTTCTGTTACTGCAAATGCCTGTGAACAGGTAGATGTTATTTACATTCCAACAGATAACACAGCAGCTTCCTGTACAGAAGCAATAAGAAATATTGTAGAACCTGCAAAGAAACCTGTTATTACAGGAGAAGAAGGCGTATGTAAAGGCTGTGGAATTGCAACTCTTTCAATAAGTTACTACGACCTTGGTTGGGCAACAGGAGAAATGGCAGCCAGAGTTCTTAACGGTGAAGATGTTTCTAAGATGCCAATTGAATATGCTCCTAAATTCACAAAAGAGTACAATGCAGAACTTTGTGCAATCTTTGGAATAAAAGTACCTTCTGATTACAAGGCTATCTGAGTTTTGGAGGAAATGTTTTGAACATAGCAGCTTTATTCAGTGCCATGCCCGGGGCAATAACTCAAGGACTCATTTGGGGAATTATGGCTATTGGAGTCTTCTTGACTTACAAAGTTCTTGATTTCTCAGATTTGACAGTAGATGGAACTATGGCAACCGGCGGTGCCGTCTGTGTAATGTTAATGATAAATGGAGTCAATCTCTGGGTTGCACTTTTATGTGCAGTTCTTGCAGGAATGATTGCCGGTCTGGTAACAGGTCTTTTTCATACAGCAATGGGAATTCCCCCAATTCTTTCGGGAATTCTCACCCAGCTGTCTTTATACTCCATAAATCTCTGGATTATGGGGTTTAAGGCAAATCAGGGTATTAATGTAACAAAATACCATCTTCTTGTAAGTGCCAGAAACGTCAGACATCTTGGCTTTGATAATCCTATTTTTGTAATGATAATTGTCACGGCGGTAATCATAGGTGTTCTATATTGGTTCTTTGGAACTGAAATAGGATGCACTATAAGAGCAACAGGCTCAAACCAGAATATGGCAAAAGCCCAAGGTATTAATGTCAACAAATGCAAAATCCTGGGTTTGATGATATCAAATGGGATTGTAGCTCTTGCTTCTGCCATTTTCTCCCAGTATCAAGGTTCTGTAGATGTCAATATGGGACGTGGAGCAATTGTCATTGGTCTTGCTGCAGTAATCATAAGCAATGTAATCTTTGGTAAAATTTTCAGAAACTTTGGATTAAAACTTCTGGCAGTATCAATTGGAGCAGTCCTTTATTACGTGGTAATTCAGATTGTTCTCTGGCTTGGACTTAATACAAATCTCTTAAAGCTTTTATCTGCCCTTGTTGTTGCCCTTTTCCTTGCAATTCCTTTCTGGAAAGGCAAATTGACAAAAGGAGTAAAGCATGCTTGATTTAACAAATATCAGAAAGACTTTTAATCCCCATACTATAAATGAAAAGATTGCCCTAAAAGGCGTGAGTCTTCATCTTGATGACGGTGATTTTGTTACAATGATTGGAGGCAACGGCGCAGGTAAGTCTACACTTTTGAATGCCATTGCCGGTGTTTGGCCAATAGATGAAGGTAAGATTGTCATAGATGGAAATGATGTTACTTCTCTTTGCGATTGGCAACGTGCAAAATGGCTGGGACGTGTTTTCCAAGATCCAATGACAGGTACTGCAGCAAATATGCAAATAGAAGAAAACATGGCACTTGCCTGCAGAAGAGGAAAAAAACACGGTCTCAGAATTGGAATCACAGACAAAGAGAGAGAAATCTACAGAGAAAAACTTGCAACTTTGGGACTTGGTCTTGAAGACAGAATGACAGCAAAAGTAGGTCTTCTTTCCGGAGGTCAAAGACAGGCTCTTACTCTCTTAATGGCAACAATGAACAGTCCTAAATTGTTGCTTCTTGATGAGCATACTGCAGCACTTGACCCAAGAACTGCAGAAAAGGTTCTTACTCTTTCCGACAAAATAATCAAAGAGAACAACCTTATGACTTTAATGGTTACTCACAACATGAAAGATGCCATAAACTATGGAAACAGACTTATCATGATGTATGACGGAAAAATTATTTTAGACATAAGAGGTGAAGACAAGAAGAAACTTACGGTCAAGGCACTTATGGATGAATTTGCAAAGGCCAGCGGTGATGAGCTTACCAGCGACAGAGCTCTTTTGTCATAAAGCGACTTTGTTCTAAGAAATGTAAACCGGATTTTGTCAGACAGTTTCTGCAAAACCCGGTTTTTTTAACAGTGCTTTTGGAACAGAAACAAACAAAACAGCAAAACCCATAACTGCAATTGCAAGAGCCGTAAAAAGCATAACGTTAAGTCCAAACGAACCAATCAAGACACCGCCCATGAGGTTCCCCAAGGCCCCGCCCATTGCGTAAAATGCAGAAGACATTGCCTGTCCTTTGACCATATCTGAAGATTGTGTACATTCTCCTGAATAGTACATCTGAGTAGGAGACAGAAAAGCATAAGTGACTGTCTGCAAGACCTGAGTTATAAAAATAACAATCAAAAATTTGGCAGAAATAAATAAGCAGACTTTTACAATATAAAAGAAACCTGCAATTGCAAGCATTTTTCTTGAGCCAAGCTTTTTATGAATCTGAGCTGTAAAAATAAACGAAAATGTTCCGAATATTGTTGCTACAAAAAGCGCTGTACCTACATTTGAACTGTTTCCGCCAAGTCTGGTAACAATATTAATCAGGTAACTTTCAAGCATGAGGTGAACCATTGCAAGTAACAGAACACCAAATAAAGAAACGACATACCATTTGTACTTTCTGAAAAATACAATTAGAGAAACACTTTCCTGAACACTGCTTTCATCACTTGCCAAAGATTCATCATTTGGCATTATCAGGCACGACACAAAAAATAAAATCATCAGAAAGAGCGATACGGCAGGCATTCCGTTCACCCCGTAGGTATTCATGAGCCTTCCTAAGCCAAGAGACACAACAGAGAAAGTAATTGAGCCTATACCACGCCCCAAGCCGTAACCTGTTTCCCAATTTCTTTGTGAGTAATACACATTTTCTGCATTGAGAAATGCCTGATTCATATCATACAAAGTACAACCTGCAACATATAGAACCGATAAAAGCAAAAGCGGAATATCTTGTATCAGCAAAATAGCAAGAAAACACAATCCGGAACAAACAGTCAATCCTGCCATAAGTTTTGGGATAATGTTTCCCCTTGCCCTGTCTGTTTTACTTGCAACAACAGGCTGAATCAGAAACGAAATGAAATTTGCAGAAAACAAAATCATACCTATGGTAGATGAATCAAACCCTTTTCCAAGCAGATAAGTAACTGCAAAAGTGAAAATACCGCAATAAGCAGACCAATAAAATGCCTGCTGAAGCGAATATTTAAAAACCAGATTTTTTTTGTTGTCCATAATTCCAATTCTTATCAAGAAGGCTTTTTTCTTGCTTTTGCCGTAAGATTTTCTGCCGTAAACTTCAAAACAGTTACAGACTGAGCCATAATCTCATTAATTTCAAAATCCCTACCTGTCTGATGTCTCATTATATTTTCAAGAGCATGAATCTTGTCTTTAGGATTATTCAGAATTTCTATTGAACCTCTTGCTATCACAGAAGAAAAACAACAGCCGTATTTACAAGGCAAATCTCCACCTGAAATTGGTTCAATATTTGTTTCTATTTCTATGCATGCCTTATTGTTGTCTTGAATGAGATTAAGCTTGTGACCTTCGTTTGCACTGTGCAAATAGAAAACAAAACTATTATTGTTGTATTCAAACCCGTAGTTAAGAGGAACAACATAAGGATAACCTTCATCAAACAAGCCTAAATGAAGAACCTTTGAAGCTTCTATGATTCCCATAATTTCTTTTGTGTCTGTTATTTCCCTGTCTTTTCGTCTCACAAAAATACTCCTATTGATTAAGGTTTATATGTTTAGTCATTGGTAAATAAAAATCCGGATGTTCTCCAAGCCATGTTTCCTGTGGCATACAGGATAGCATGGACATATCTTCTTCTGTTATCTCAAAATCAAATATATCAAGATTGTTCTTCATGTGTTCTGTAGTTTTTGTCCAAGGCAATGGCATTACAGAACGCTGAATTAAAAAGCGCAATCCCAATTTCTGAACAGATACTCCGTACTTGTCTGCCATTTGGTTTAGAATTTTATTTGAAGTAAAACCTTCTTTTGCCCTTCCTATAGGACTCCAAGCCTGAGCCTGAATATTCATCTTTTTAAGATAGTTGACAGCATATTCCTGAAAATACCCCAAATGAAGTTCAAGTTGATCTACAACAGGTTTTTCTTTTGCTTTTTTTAAAAGTACTTCCATGTGGTGCGGAAGAAAATTGCTTACGCCCAATGCTTTTACAAGCCCTTTTTGTTTAAGTTCTTCCATGGCGGCCCATGTTTCCTGCAAAGTTTCTTTCCAATGGGTATCTTCTGCAGAAGCTTTTGGCCAATGAATAAGATACAAGTCTATATAATCCAAACCAAGACGATCCAGACTCCTGGCAAAGGCTTCTTTCACTTGTTTGTACCCCAATTCTTCATACCATGCCTTTGTTGCTATGATAAGTTCACTTCTTTTAATGGTACTTGTTTTTATCGACCTTCCAAGGTCTCTTTCCGTTTCATAGAATGATGCAGTATCAAAGTATCTGAATCCTGCTTCCATTGCATTGAGAATAATTTTGTCTATTGGTTTGTCGTATGTGTGCTTGCAAGTGCCAAATCCTACGGCAGGCACAACCATGTTATTGTTTAAGGTAATGTTTGGTATCTTCATGTCTTGATTATACAATAATTCAAACTGTGTGCATTGAGGTTTTTTAAAGAATTTCCCCTATATCCATTGTATTTAAGGATACTTGCGGAAGATTGTCCTTAAAACATACAGCACAACAATAGCCGGGAATTTCATGGAATTCTATAAATCTATAGTTTCTTTCGTCATAAGATTGTTTTATTGAAACAGGATATTCCAGATTAATCTCAAAAGAATCAAAACCTATAGACATTCCTAATCCGGTTGCCTTGATAAAGCTTTCTTTAAGAGTCCAATATCTGTAAAACAGCAAATTTTGGTCTGTTTTGGTTTTATGTTTGATACTGCTATATTCTTCAGGACTAAAAAACTTCTCAGCAATTGAAAGATTTGCAGATTCTATCTTTTCTATATCGCATCCGACTTCAATATCTGAAACTGCACAAACAACCCATTCTCCTGAATGTGAAATGTTAAAAAACAGATTTGAATTGTCTATATATGGCTTACCGTACAAACCGTTCTTAAAACAAACAGAAGAAGAATTCAGACCTCTCTGTTGTAGGCCGTATTGAAGCAATAATCCAGCTCCAAGTGACAGACGTTTATCCTTTTCAAAGCGGTAACTGTCTGCTTTTCTACGTCTTTGAGGTGAGACGTACTCATAAGCCTTTTTGTACAATTCCTGATTCTCTAGAGGAAATACAGATGCAATATAAATTTCTGTTTTGTTATTCTCCATATATTAAAGAGCTTTGATGAACCTGTCTCTTATGCTGTCAAATTTCTCATCTACCAAGCCAAAATCTTTCTCTTTGTAATTCCAAAGAGCCCGCCCTATTCCGTATTTTTTAAATACAGCGTGAATATCTTCCAGCCAACGGATTTTATCATCATTGTTTGCCAAATCAATTACTCCATATTCACCGCAGTAAAGTGAAACATTGTCTTTTTCTGCTTTGGCAATTGCCGGTGCAAAAATATCTTCAAAGAAATCTGTTCCTATTTCCCTTATCCCTTCTTTAAAGACCGCTCCATCTGAATCTTTATATATTTCTACATGCTTATCTCTGTACTCTTTTAAAGACTTTGGATATCCAATTCTGAAATCAGAAGGCATCTGTTCCTGCCAATAAGCTCCCTGATGAGTGAAAACAATTGGTTCGTAGCAATGAAAGTTATAAACAATATGGTCATCTACGGGAACATTAAGCTTAGGAACACTCATCACGTTATTGTAAAAAACTCCTCCTACAACTATGTAGCTTTTATTTGCAATACTTCTGATAAGCTTAATATACTCAGCAAGAATATGGTTCCATGCATCTTCTACCTCAAACAAGACAACTTCGTTTAAAGGTTCAAAGGCAACTTGATTTGGATAATCTTTAAAACGAATGGCAATCTTTTCCCAGAGAGACATAAAACGTTTTTGTAATTGTTCATCATAAAAGAACTTTTTTCTGTCCATATTTTTTTTGAGAGGATCAAATGAATAACCATAACATTCATGCAAATCAATAAGCATATTAAGCCCATATTCTTCACACCATTTTCTGCAATTCTCAAGATATTCAAAACCGCTTTCTATTACATTTGCGTTCTCATCTTCAAGAACATTGTAATCAACAGGAACCCTTACATGATCAAAACCGAGAGAAGCAATATTCTTGATGTCGTCCTTTGTTATGAAAGTCTCAAAATGCTTCACATCATATTCTGCAAACTGAGAAATCCATCCGCCCAAATTAACGCCTTTTAAAAAACCTTCAAACCTTTTCATTTAAAACCTTCTTTTTATAATGCTAAGTTTAAAACACAACACATTTTTTTTCTATTCTTGAATAACTTAAGTTTTAGTTTTAATATAACTCTTTGTTTTATAATCATTTATTCAATTCTATAAATTAATACTTTTTTCGCTTGACTTAAACTTAAGTTTAAGTGGTTTACTTAAATTACAGGTTACAAAAAGGAGCAAAAATGTACCAGGCAAGTAAAATCATGTATTTTGAAGAATCCATCAAACAAGGCACAGAAGCAGAGATGAAAAAAAAGTATTATGCAAGTCACATTCATGAAAGACTTGAAAAAAAAGAAGCACTTTAATCTAGTTAGCACAAAGTCTGTAGCTACAGACTTTGTGTATTTTATATCTCATAAACACCCTTAACTCTTTAAACACGAACTTTAAACAGCCCATGAACATTGCAGTAATATAACAGATATTTCGTTCTGCTGATTTTAAAACGAGCTTCTGCATTTCCCTCTGCATATAACTTTTTGATTTCACATCCATTATCTTGCACAGCAGCAATGAACGAAATATAGTGTTTTTTACTCATTTCATGAGAAATTGTTACATAATATTCATCTTCTATCTCTTCTATATTTATATGGTGTGCATCATCCTGAGGATCTGCTTCCATTGCCGGTAATACAATACCACAGCAACTAACTACCGTTTCTCCGGTACTGTAAATGATATTACCGCATATTGGACACACATAGAATTTTATCCGGAGCATATTACAGGATTTATTTGTATTTACTACACTTTCACCGGAAAATAATTCTATCAAAGAGACTCCCAAAACATCTGCTAATTGTTCAACAAGGCAAATATCTGGATAACCGTGATTGGTTTCCCATTTTGAAATTGCTTTATCAGTAACATTCAACTTTTCAGCAAGCTGCTGTTGCGTCATATTTTTACATTCTCTTAAGTGTTTAATCATTGAGCCGGTTACATATTTATTCATAAGCTTCGTCTCCTTACAGTTGTAAATTATTCTTTTACCATTGTAAAAACAACCTACGCTTCGTAGAGTTCTTTCAGTTTCTAAATTTATACCATCCGGAGCCACTACGTTGAGCTCTCTTTTGAACTACCGAGGATTTCTCGGTAGTTGAATTTTTCAACATAGCACACCGTGCAAATCAGACGTAAAATATGTCAAAACAGTTTACCATCTCTCATAAACTCTCCGATATTTACATGAATTATCCCATTCCTTTTCTGAATAAAATCATCTTCAGTAACAACGTATTTAGGATAGTTGTCACGAATTGATTCCAAAGGGGTATATTCCCTGTCTTCTGTTTTCTCACTGTTAAGAATTGTCATAGCAACCTGAACGTAAGAATACTCCATGCTTTGTTTTCTCAAAATAAAATCACATTCAAGATTACCTACTCTTCCAATACTTACTTCGTAACCCTTTGAACAAACATACTGGTAAACAACATTTTCCAATGCAGGGCCATAGTTTATTCTGTTATCCACATTATTTGCAAAATAGAAAGCCATATCTGACAAGTAATATTTCTGTTCTCCGTGAATTGATTTTTTTGATTTTAAATCAAAACGTTTGCATTCATAAAGAATCTTGGAGTCAAGCAAAATTTGTATATATTTCTGTATGGTTTGGCGTTTGATTACCAAACCTTCTTTTTCCAGTTCATCCTTAATATTCGTAATGCTGGTTGCAGTACCAAAGTTGTTAATTACGTATGCTTGAAGTTTAATGAACACTTCTTTATTCTTGATTTTTACTCGTTTTTTAATATCTTTATCATAAATTTCCTGAATAACGCTTTTGACATATCGCCTTTTATCTTCCAGACTCTCATATTCCAAAGCCTTTGGAAAACCTCCTTCCAAAATGAATTCATCAAGTTCCTCGGAAAGTTTTGAACTGAGAGGTTGCTTATAAAACTCTTTCATTTTCAGATATTCCTCAAATGTCAAAGTGAACATTTCAAACTCTACATATCGACCTGTAAGCTCTGTTACCAGTTCACCACTGAGCAAATAAGAGTTTGAACCTGTAATAAAAATGGAAAACTCTTCTTCCAGTCTGTATTCCTCTATTACTGATTCAAATCCTTTCACATTCTGAATTTCGTCTATGAATAAATATTTAGTTCCTCTTACAGAACATTTTTCATCTATTACTTTCTCTAATTCTTCCTGGGTCTTAATACTTCTGAAGCCACGTTTTTTCAAATCTATGAAAACAATATTCTCTTCAGAAATACCACTTTCAATCAGTTCTTCAGCTATTGTATGCATCAGGCATGATTTTCCACACCTTCTTACTCCGCTGATTACCTTTATCATCCCCGTGTCATGATAAAAACCCCTGATTTTTGACAAATAGTTTTCTCTTCTATAGAGCTTCATACTTTTGCACCTCAAAGAAATCATAATTCAACCAGTCGTTATCTGCAAGTTATGGGGATAATTTTTTTATAAATTTAAATTTATTACCCCTTAAAACCACTCTTTAATTACGAATCCTTTACTCCGTCAAGGTCAACCTTGATTGAAGCTGTTTTGCTGTCCTTGTATTTTTATCTGAAACTTAAGTCTTTTCTGAAACAAGAAGATTACTTAGGAATTCTTAAACAGTACTTGCACATTTATTGCCATACTTCTATTTTGCTTAAATAATAAATTTGATAAAAGTACTTACCCCTTATTCAGAGGTACGGTGTCTGTTTTTTATGCCCTTTTGAATTCCGACAACCCTCAAAAAAACAGGAGTAGCAAACGCCACCCCTGAAAGTTGTGAATAAAACAGATTGAACTGAATTATGTTGTTGGGTTGATAACCTTCCAACCAGTTGGAACAATACTGTCGGAACCATCAGATACAGTATCTTCTTCTGCATGTAATGTAGCTCTTCGGCCTTGGATTTTTGTTGTTCAAAATTACAACAGTCTCATCGGTAGTATCGTTATTCAACCCTTTTGCGAGAATGAAAGTCACTTAACATATCTTTGATTTTTGCTTTTTACTTTATCAGGAATAGTCATTCTGATAAGTCCGTTTTCAAGCGCAGGATTGAGATAACTGCCACGCAACGTTTCCTTTGATTTTATTCCCAGCCTATTCATAATTTCATTTGCACTTAGCGGAATACCTTTTTCCATTACGTCCAATAATCTGTTTACTTGTTCGGATACATTTCTTGACTCTCTTTCAACAGTTTTCATTACATTCACAAGAGTTTCATCTATCATCTTTAGCATAAAAGTGATAAATGCGTCCGAATTTCCGGCTTTGTGACATTCATCAATCTTTGCATAGTATTCAGACTGATATCTTTTTATTTGAGATTCAATTGGTACATATTCAAAAACCGGATTCCACTTGCTTAGCAGAACATTCTGCCACAGGCGAGCAGTTCTTCCATTACCATCACTGAAAGGGTGAATAAAAACAAATTCATAATGGAAAACACAGGACTTAATTAGCAGATGGGTATCATTATCATTCTTAAGCCAATCAAACAAATCATGCATCAGTTTTGGAACCATATCTTGAGGAGGTGCCACAAAGATGCCTTTATCTCCGTCAGATATTCCTTCACCGTGATTTCTGTACACATTAAATAAAAAAGGCATTCTTTCGAGCACCTTGAATTTACAGTTGTCGAAGATACGGAATCCCCGAATGAAGGACTGGAAGCATTTGATGTTTCCCACCTATACAAAGAATTTATTACACCGTTGTTAAATGTCAACGCTGAAAAGCGTGTTGATTTTGTTAAGTACTCTGAAGAAAACACTTTCTCTTTAAATCAAGATGTTGAAACACTTATCGGACTAACTGAAGCTAAAGGTACTATCTCTCAAGAAAGTTTTGACGCAATACTCATGTCAACATCTACAGAAACATGGTTTTTTCACTTGAATTGAGGTTGTTTAATAAAACTACCGTCTTGATGTTTCTTAACTAGAAAATGGTTAAACTTACGGCTCTTTTGTAATGATATGCTCAATACCTGTATGTTCACTGGTTAAATAATCTTTCATGAAACTCGGAAAGGCTTTGTGCTTATCCAAATCTTTAATTGGTATCCAGTACATTTTTTCCTCAACACCACATGTTGTACTGTTACT
>JAZLGI010000042.1:0-69421 GCA_045616225.1 Sphaerochaetaceae bacterium | reverse complement strand
ATGTTCTTGGACATGTAGCTAAAAAACTGTGTCGTGTAGTTTATGCTATGCTCAAAAACAACTCTGATTATTTGCCTCAGAACTGTTAATTTCTTAAGTTTTTTCTACTTTTCTCTTGACTTGAAACAAATAGTTGTCTCCCAGTGAAAGAAGTGTTTACGTAAGAAAAAAGTTTTTGTATAATGTGGAAAAGTGGGCGAATATGGTAGTAATTATTCTTGATGATGAGAAATTCCTCAGGGAAACTATGATTTCTGAGGTAGAGGTTGCACTTCCTGAAGCAGATATTGTCTCTTTTGGTCTTTCAAGGGATTGTGTGGCGTGGGCTCAGAGCAATTATTTTGACATTGCGTTCCTGGATATTCAGATGCCGGGAATGACAGGTGTAGAAGTTGCAGAAAAGCTCAAAAAGATTAATCCAAACGTAAATATAATCTTTACAACAGGTTACAGCGAATACAAACCAGATGCTATGGATATGCATGCAAGTGGTTATATTATGAAACCTGTAACTGCAGAAAAGATTATCAAAGAGCTTAATGATTTGAGGCATCCTGTAGAGGACAGAACAAATCAGAAGCTCATTGTAACTTGCTTTGGTAATTTTGATGTTACCATTGGCAGTATTAGCGGAATGCCTTTGAGATTCTCCAGAAGTAAAAGCAAGGAGTTGTTTGCATACCTTATTTATCGAAGGGGTGCAAGCTGCACAAATCATGAAATTCTTGCAACAATTTTTGAAGAAGACACTTATGCAGATGAAGAATCACAGCTTTCATATTTGAGACACATAGTAAGTTCACTTGTAAAAAATTTTTCTGATGTTGGTTATCCTTCAATAATTCAGAAAGGTTACAACAGTATTTCATTGAATACAGAAGATATTTCCTGTGACTATTTAGATTATTGTAACGGTCAAAAAGAGCTTCTTAAGTCCTATAACGGTGAGTTTATGAGTCAATACTCTTGGGCAGAAGACATTGCCGGACTGTTAAGTGATGACAAATACGAATTAGGTTATTGATAAGAAGGTATTTTTATGTCTGTAAGTGTCTCTTCATCAAATAAAAAGGATGATAACTTTAATAAATTTGAATGGAAACCTACTCTAATTTTCCTTTTTGCTATCTGCTTGGGTTTGTTTCTTGTAGGTACATATATTTTTGTTTCAACAGATTATTCAAAGACAAACTCATTTAACACAGTTAATATGGGCTTTGACATGATTGGGATGATTTCTGCAATCATTCTTCTTGGAGCAATAGAGCGTGACAGTTCTGTTCTTGATGAGATTTCCCATATTTTTGCTTTCTGTGTAGGCCTTATGATTGTAGGGTTTTTCATGGATTTGACTATTTGCAGGGCCGATGGAAACAAGGCTCTCTCTACACATACTCTACTGTAGGAAGGTTTCTTTACTTTTCATTAACTTATCTTATTTACGAGATGTTCTGGGATTTCCTTATTTTGTATTTGGATGTAAAAAATACGAGGTTTTCCAAGGTTTTCTCTGCAATCTCCAACATTCTTTGGATTGTCACAACCCTTACGGTATTTTTGAACTATCTTTTTGGCTTTATGTATTCAACTACAGCCAACAATCTCATGGTTAAAGAAAAGTTCTATTTGGTGATTTTCTTTTTCCCTGTTTACATTTCTGTTATTTCAATTATCAATACTGCTTTGAGTAAGAAGGAAAAGTTCAGCAAGCTTACGCTTTATATTGCCTTTGGCTTTAATATTGCTTTGTTTATTGCTCAGGCTCTTTTCTCTGAAATTCATCTGCTTTACATTGCTGTTTATTTGGCAGTTTTGGTTATTTATTCCAATATTTTTGCTGATAGGGGAAAGCAGATTAAGCAAAAGGAGCTTGAACTTACAAATCAGAAGTTTGCTGTTATGTTAAGTCAGATTCAGCCTCACTTTTTATACAACAGTCTTTCTACAATAAGGTATTTGATTAGAAAAGATCCTGTTACTGCAGAGGCTTCTGTAATAAAATTCTCTGACTATCTCAGAACAAATCTTGATTCCTTAAAGAAGTCTGACATGATTCCTCTCAAAAAAGAGCTTGACCATGTAGATAATTATCTTTTCTTGGAAAAGCTTAGGTTTGCGGAAACTCTTTTCATTGAGTATGAGCTTGAAGCAGAAGACTTTGAAGTTCCTGCAATTTCTATTCAGCCTCTTGTGGAAAATGCCGTAAAGCATGGTATTCAGGCAAAAGAAGGTGGTGGAAAGGTAGTTATTGCTTCTCAGGAATTCCCTAACTACTATGAGATTACAGTTTCTGACAACGGTGTTGGTTTTGACATGGAAGCTATTAAAAATGATGGAAAGAACCATATTGGAATGGAAAATGTCCGTCAGAGAATCAAAAATATTTGTAAGGGTACTTTGGAAGTTAAAAGTAAGCTGGGCGTTGGAACTGTTTCTACAATTCGTATTCCAAAGCAGCAATCTCAGGTCAAACCAAAAGAATAATCTTAAATCTCACATGAGGTACAGATGTATTCACATTTGGAATAATGTTAATAAAAAAGCCAGGGTTGGGAAGCCTGGCTCTAGTTTTAATAGTTGTTACTTGTTTGTTTATTTTTTTCAGGTACTTAATTCTTTTTGATACATGTTGTTACTAAAAGGACTCCTACTCCCTTTGAGGAACTTCAGTTAGGATTTCACCATTGTCAAACGCCTAACCTACCGCAAGAGACCTGGATCTTGCCGGATTCCAGGTGGACTTTGGTTTTCCGTTCCTGAATTGACAGTAAAAGGAATCAAAAGTCCCAGTAGTTTTTTATTTCACATATATCTAAAAGCTATACCCTACAGTAATCTTTGAAGAAGTACTGCTACCACACTTTGCTTTACTTCTACGCTGTCATTCAAATGAACTTGTGATAAGCTGTTTGTTGGATGAACCTTATCTCAAAGGTCGGACCTCAAATCAAATGTTATGATTGTCGGCGATAAGCTCATCATCCTGACCACGTATTCTGTATTGCTGTCCGGTTTCCTCTATCCTCTACCTAGATTAAACCAAACTGCATGCCCCTCCTTTCAGAGGAGCATGACCCAAGTGTATTATTAAACAGTTGGAATTCCAACTGTGAAACTGAATGACTCTGCAGTTATCTCTGTTTCATCAAGAATTGCTGTGAAGAGATAGTTGTTACGGTCTGGCATACCATTTGTTTCTGATGTAGTTTTATCATCTATATCAAGTTTAGAACCACGTACAAAGTGAATATTTCCATCAGCATCTGCCCAAGCGTATGAACCATATCTGTTAGCATAGACTCTGTACTCATTAGTTTGAGTAGTTGAATCACCATAATCAAAGTATGTAACGTAACCATCATCTGTAGGAGTACAGTCATCAGAAGCTGTTGTAACCTTCATAGCTGCAAGGACAGACTTGTTAAGCTCAACTCCGTTAATATACCAAGTAATCTGCTTTCCAGTTACAACAGGCTTGAATACATATTCATGATTTGTGGCAGAAGTATCAATAATGTCTGAATCTGTAGTAATTGTAGCGTTTCCATTTTTAACTACCAAAGTTTTGATACTACCATCATATGTACTGTGGAAAATAACCTCCATGAAATTCCTAGCATCCCAGTCTACTGAAACACCAATTGTAGAATTCAAATCACCGCTAATCTTTGTAACTGCTCCAGGAGCAATGTTAACAATCAATACCTGCTTTCTTCCAGGAACAACAGTTTCATCACCATATTTGTTCTGTGAAACTGTGAAGAAATATGTTCCGGCATCCAACTGAACTGGATTCTCTACAGAATTATAACTGATTCCTCTGTAGTAATTGTTTGTACTAGTTGTCTGATTATCCTCAACTGTCATGAATCCTACATCTTCCTTGTCAAATCTGTCTGTTCCGCTTGTTTTAATTGTTCCATCTGATTCAATCTTATAGTAGCTTACAAAGAAGTATGTTGAATTGTAAGTATCAAAACGGTTTGTATCGTTGTTTGTTCCGTTATCAGTTGCTGTTGAACGAGCCGTTGAATCATCATCATAAGGAGCCTTAATATCATATACAAGAGAGCCACTTCCCTTTGAGAAAACATGAATCTTTACCATAGTAGTTTTTGAGATTCTTACAGCTCTGTATTCGCTCTTGTCTGTATCATCTACTCTTGTGTAACCTTCCCACATGAGCTTTGTTCTTTCTGCATCTGCATAACCTTTAAGTCCAAAGTAGTACATATTACCCTTTGTAAGACCTTTAATTGTACCAAGCCCTTTCATATTATGAGCTTCTTTGTCTGAGTAATATGAGTCGTAATCTGAGCTTGTTGTCTCATAAGATTTTCTGAATGAGAACTCTTTGAAGTCTACACCTGACTTTTCTGGTGTTGTTGTGTCACACCAGTAATCCCAGTAATACTCTCCAACTTCCATATCATCTGCATCTTGCTCTGAAGCAGACTGATTAAGAGCCTTGCTTACTGCTGGTGCAAATGAGACTTCAACTTCTTCTTGTGATTCAATTGGGTTGCTGTTACATGATACCATGGCAATGCACAGTACCAGAACACCCAACAGGGTGATCAAAGTTTTTTTCATTTTTCTTTCTCCTATGGCATCCTCAAAGAATGCCTTTTCCCAACAAAAAATATTTCGGACAGCTACCTGCCCTTGATATTACTTTGGACTTTAGTGCATTTGGCTGCAAACTGTCAAGCAATTCCTTTAATTTTTTCCAAACCCTATCTCAAATACTGCAATTTTAGTCACTCTTACCACTTCTGTTGAATTTTAATACCACAAACCACCGGTGCAAAAGCAAAGCTTCTACTCACTTCACTCTTTTTCCCCTTTTTTTGAACAAAAAGCTGTTGCTTTCACTCTTTTTCCCCCTTCTCCAACCCCAAAAAAGTGATTTTCTCCAAATCCCACAACAGTTTAGCCTTTTGTTTTATCATCAGCATTTATCTATATGCGACCGTAGAATAATCTAAATCAGTTGCAATCCAATTCAAGTAAATGTGAAAAATACTAACCATGAAGGTAATACTTAGATAATAAAAAAGATTTTATAAGCAAATTTATTCCTAATGGGAATTCTATGTCCAAAATGAGGCATAACCTCTTGCAAATATTACTTTTTTGATATATTTTATGAGTGTGTTCAGCGTAGACTTTTATAAAAAAGAAAATGGAGAAGTCCCGGTACAAGCGTTCTTAGATAGCCTTGATGTGAAAATGAGAAACAAAGCCATCAGAAGCTTGCAATTACTAGAAGAATTTGGTTGTGAGCTTAGAGAACCTAATTCCAAATCCCTTGGTGATGGATTATTTGAATTAAGAAATAAATGAGTGATTTAAGCAATTACATTAAAAAACAAATGGAGAATCCGGAATTTGCAAATGAGTATCTCAATTCAGAAAACGAATACTTTGTTGCAAAAGCTCTTATCACTGCTAGAATCAACAGTAATCTTACACAAAAAGAGCTTGCAGAAAAAAGCGGAATTAAACAATCAAATATCAGCAGAATTGAAAATTCATCTTGCAGTCCTACAGTTGCTACCCTTTCTGCTTTAGCAAAAGGTTTAGGCAAAAAGCTTGTTATCAGTTTTGAGTAAACTAGCCAATTTCTGATGTTGGAAAAGTGTAGATTTTTACCTATATTTTTATTGGAAAAGTGTAACTATTGCTGATTTCAACATTGGAAAAGTGCAGTTTTATTGTATCCTGAAACGAAAATTTGAAGACAAACTGTCACTCTTTAAAACAAACTCCAAAGCATTACTAATTGCCGGAGCAAGACAAGTAGGCAAAACATTTATTATCAGAAAGTTCGGAAAAGAACAATTTAATTCATTTGTAGAAATAAACTTAATTCAAGATGTCAGAGCTAAAGAACTATTTTCAGAAGCAACCGATACTACTAGTTTTTTATTGGCCTTAAGTCTCCTTGCTGGAAACAAAGTACCCAAAGCAAGTACCCTAACGCAAATGTGTTAAACAAAACACCTCAAATGTGTTAAATAAAATTGTGCATTAGAGATTTGAAGATTTACTCTTCCGGAATGAACGGGGAAATCTCATATTATCATGACCGCTATGGTTTAGAAGCAGATGCTGTACTTCATCTGAAGGATGGCCGTTATGCTTTGATTGAATTCAAGCTAGGAAGCAAAGATATTGATTTAGGCGCCAAACATTTATGTGAGATAGAAAGACTCATCACAGAGCACAATAAAAACGAAAAACAGGTTCCTCTAAGACTTCCGGATCTCAAGCTTGTAATAACGGCAACTGAATATGGTTATAAGCGTGAAGACGGAGTGTATGTTATTCCTATTGGCTGTTTGAAGAACTAAAGTGACAACTCCACCCTACTTCTGAACCACACCATAGCTTACGGTGAAACGAAAGTACCACATTTTTTAGAACTTTTTATAATTTCTGTGGTAATTTTACCACAAAAAACCATGAAACTTGCAAAAAATGTTGACAGGCGCTAACCAAAAAGAAAAACAGAGCCAAGTCAGAGGCCGAGAAAAGCAAAAAAAACAGCATGGAACAAATCCATGCTGCGTAATAAAGATAAATGAAAAGCAAATTATCTCTTTGAGAACTGGAACTTGCGTCTTGCACCACGCTGACCGTACTTCTTTCTTTCTACCATTCTTGGGTCTCTTGTCATGAAGCCGTTCTCGTGAAGTGCCGGGCGGTTAGCCTCGTTTTCTGCAACGAGAGCACGTGCAATACCATGACGGCAAGCACCTGCCTGACCTGACTGTCCACCACCTACAACGTTAATGACAACATCAAACTTTGTAAGACTATCTGTGACTACGAGAGGCTGCTTAACCTGATAAATGCAAAGAGGGTCGCTGAAGTATTCTTCTACGTCTCTTCCGTTGACTGTAATCTTTCCACTACCTTCGCGGAGGTAAACACGTGCAACTGCAGTCTTTCTGCGGCCTGTTCCCTGTCCGAGATTGATATTCTTTGATTCTTCTTTCTTAGCCATACCGGTACTCCCTTAGATTTCAACCATTACAGGCTGCTGTGCTGCATGTGGATGCTTTGCATCTGCATAAACATGGAGGTTTGTGAAAAGCTTGCGTCCAAGTGATCCCTTTGGAAGCATACCCTTAACTGCGTGTTCCATTGGATAACAAGGCTTGCGCTCTACTGTCTGAGCATAAGTCTCTTCCTTCATTCCACCGGCATAACCTGAAACACGGCGATACATCTTATCGTTTGCCTTGTTTCCTGTAAGAGCTGCCTTAGCTGCATTGATGATAATTACGTAGTCTCCAATTTCCTGGTGAGGTACGTACTCCGGTTTATTCTTGCCACGAAGAATGTTAGCTGCGGCAACTGCTACACGACCCAGTTCTTTTCCCTCTGCGTCAATCAGGTACCACTTCTTTTCCTGTTCCAGCGGCTTTACAAAAATAGTTTTCATAGTAAACACCTTATTCTATGGTTTTGGTGAACGTTGCTTTTGGGGTTGAGCAGTCCTTCGAGCAACCCGCAGAGGATTTTTTGGTTTAGGAACAACCGTGGGATAGTTTTTTCCATGCCAGAAAAGCCTTTACGGCACACAAAGCCTATAATACTAATTATTTTGCTTTCTTGTCTAGTAGTTTGTAACAGTTAAAACTTGTATTATGAGCTTCAAGTATTATGTCAATAGGCTCTGTTTATTGATGCAGCTTGGCTGTCGCCAAGTAAAGAAATAAACATTTGAATATTGGCATAAGACGTAGAAGAACATTAAAGGTTTAGATGTTACAGACTACTTAGTCTGTAATCTTTGTAAAGGTTGTTTTACCGGAAGCAAATGAACCTTGTTTTCCGTTGTCAAACTTAATATCAATAACTTCCCTGCCTGCAAGTGTCCTCACATTTGTAACAGAACCATTTCCGTAAGCATCTGAATGAATTCTGTCTCCTACAACAAACTTTACAGTATTTACAGGCTTCCCCACACCAGAACCTGCAACAGAACTTACAACAGGTTCAGCAATAGATTTAGCACCGGACTGAGCCTTTATTAAAGTTGCTTTTGGTCTTATGAGATAAGGACTTGCAGTTTGCTGAGGATACTTTGGAACAGAAACTCCATCATAGTTACCCTTATAGTTACCAGTGTAACCATCATACTTGCTTTCGTATTTATTATATTTGCTTGCACTCTTACCGGAATATGCCCAGTAAGAAGTTCTGCTTTCCCTTGAGTCATGTTCTTCTATATGATTTGGCTTTATTTCCTTTATGAATTGAGATGGAGTTTCATACTGCACATGCCCCCACTTCATTCTGGAATTTGCAGACAAAATATAAAGCTCATATCTCGCACGGGTAAAGGCGACATAACAGATTCTGCGTTCTTCTTCCAAGTCATCCAAAGTGGTTTCAAAACTGTTACCAGGGAAAATTTCCTGTTCCATTCCGGTGACAAAGACCCTGTCAAATTCAAGGCCCTTTGTGTTGTGCATAGTAATTAAAGTCACACCTTCATCACTTTTCTTACCGGAAGCACTGTCATTAGCAAGAGAACTTGGATCAAGAGCTATGTACTCAAGGAAATTGTTGATTCCCTCTATTCCGTCAGAGAAAACTTCGCTACTTAACATATTCACAAGCTGGTTAATGTTATCTACCCTGGCATTATCTACGTTATGCTCTTCTTTGTCCCGTTTTATGTAGTAGTCCAGAAGCCCAAACTCCTGAATGATAAACTTAAGAAGCTCACTATTGTTTATATCACCAAACTTGGCAAAACTTGAAGCATAAGAAGAAAGGAAATTTTCAACACCGGAAACGGCAGCACCCCTTACAAGAAGATTTGCAACGGCTTTTTTTGAAGCTTCTATGACATCTCCGTCTGTTTCCAAAGAAATATCCAAAAGCTTTTGAACAGAGACATCTCCAATTGAACGGGCAGGCTTGTTAATCATCCTTTGAAACGAAACAGAATCCTTTGGGTTTATGATAAGACTAATCAAAGCAATACAGTCTTTAATCTCTTCTCTGTCGTAGAAACGCAAAGCCCCAACAAGATGGTAAGGAATCTGAAAAAACATAAACTGGTCTTCAAAAGCTTTTGACTGAGCATTTGTCCTGTATAAAACGGCAGTTTTACCATAGTTACCCTTTTCTTTGATAATCTGAGCAACTTTTCTGGCTTCATCTATATCTGAATTAACATAGTAAAGCTGAGGAATCATTCCTTCTGAATGTTCTGCAACAAGCTCTTTTTTTGCCCTTGAACAGTTACGGCAAATTACATCACTTGCAGCATCAAGAATTTGCTTTGTACAACGGTAATTTCTTCCAAGAACAACAGTTTTGGTATTTGGAAAGACTTCCGGAAATGAGAGAATGTTCTTTACTTCTGCTCCTCTGAACCGGTAGATACTCTGGTCATCATCTCCAACAACGCATACAAAAGTGGCAGGACCTACAAGTTCTTTCAGCAAAAGAAACTGTGCTTTGTTACTATCTTGATACTCATCTACAAGAATCACTTTAAAACGGTTGTGTATGTAGTCCTTGATTTCCGAATTCTCACGCAGAAGTTTTATGGAAATTGTAATCATGTCTGCAAAGTCTACATTGCCCGTACTTCTTAACTTTGACTGGTAGGCAGCATAATATTTGCATAGCCTGTCATCTCGGGAATCAGGCTTTTCCATCTTATCTTTTAAAATGCTAATCTTCTTGCAATATCCAATAAGGTCTTTTTTGTTTTCATTGGGAAAACATTGTTGCAAAAGAACCGCACTGTCTTCTTCATCATAAATTTTGAAGTTTTTTGAAAGACCTGCCTCTTCCCAGTATTTTCTTAAAAGCCAGACACCAAATGAGTGAAAAGTTTTTATTACTGTACCAACAGCCTCATCTCCTATCATGTCTGTAACTCTGTCCTGCATTTCCCTGCAGGCTTTGTTGGTAAATGTCACTGCCAGAATCTGCCATGGTTTTATTCCAAGATTCTGAATACTATATGCAATTTTTGTAGTAATTACTCTTGTTTTTCCGCTTCCTGCTCCTGCAAAAACCAAAAGAGAACCATCATTTATCATGACAGCCTCTCTCTGCTGTGCATTGAGTCCTTCCAGAAAATCTTTCATCTAAACTCCACCAGAAAAAAATCAGTTTATCTTTATTGCTTCAAGGTCAATTCCGTTAACCTTTGTGATTCCACATTCATAGACATTGCCCGGTATCATGTCTCTTCCCATAACAACCGTAAGCCCGTCTACTTCAGGAGCCTGAGCGTAGATTCTTCCTATTGCAAGGTCTTCTCCCTCTACAAGTTCCTCTATTAGCACATGGTAGGTTTTTCCTACAAATTCCTCAAGACGTTGTGAAGAAATCTTTTCCTGAAGTCTCTGAAGTTTCTTTTGCCTTTTAACCGCAATCTTGTGAAGAGCCAGATGTTCTTCTTCTGTTGTTAGAGTAGCTGCGTAGGTTCCCTCTTCCAAAGAGAATGTAAAACTGCCCATCCAGTTGAATCTGCAGTATTTTGTAAAATCATAGACCTGGTTAAAGTCATCATCTGTCTCGCCCGGAAAGCCAAGCATAATTGTTGTTCTTATAACAGCATCCGGTATTGCCTGTTTAATACTGTCAATGAGTCTTGAATACACTTGAGGATTTCCCGTTCTCTTCATTGGAGTAAGAATATGTGAACTTGCATGTTGGAACGGCAAATCAAAATAATGAAGGATTTTTGGTTGCCTCTGCATAAGGTTCAACAGCTCCATTGGAAATGAGTCCGGATGAATGTAAAGCATTCTTACTTTAAAATCACCTTCTATTTTGCAGATATCTTCCAAAAGTTCACAGAAATGACTTTTTTTATCCCAATCTGTACCGTATGCTGCCAAATCCTGGGCAATAATGTTTATCTCTTTAATTCCATTTGAAACAAGTCTTGTGGCTTCTTCCAAAACCGCTTCTTTTGGTCTGCTTCTCAAATCTCCTCTTATAAGAGGAATTGCACAGTATCCGCAACGGTGATTGCACCCCTCTGAAATTTTAAGATATGCAGAACCGGGAAAGTTAAAAAGTTTGTCCCTTGTATCTGACTCTTCATAAGGACTTGGATATTCCGGTCTTAAAAGTTTTGTTTGACGTGACTTGTCCTCAAAGACTTCCTTTACAATTTCGTTAACCTTAAGCAGATTTCTGTTGCCAAAAATAGCATCGGCCTCAACCAGCTGCTCTTTTAACTCCTGTGAATATCTCTGGGCAAGGCATCCGCTTACAATTATCCTTGCTTTTGGACAACTTTCCTTAAGAGAAAAAAAAGTGTTAATAGATTCTTCTTTTGCGCTGTCAATGAAGCCACATGTATTGATTATTATCAAATCTGCTTTTTGGGCATCTTCTACCAGTTCAAACCCGTCTTTTGACAAATTGTAGGCAATAACCTCTGCGTCTACCTGATTTTTGACACAACCCAGGTTTTCTATATACAGTTTCTTAAACATAGTCACACATTTTCCCGTTTCTTTTTGAATTTGAGGCACATGTAGGTTCCCATAAACAGAATAAACTTTGGAAGCTTAATCTCTCTGTCGTCCAACTCACGCCTGATTTCCCTTGTCTTCTCGCAATCATCTGACGGAGTGAAAGCACTGTACGACACAGCACACTTCTCTCTGGCAGCCAAAAGCTCAACAATTCTAAGACTCTTTCCCGGTTTGTCTGCCCTTACCACAGTGAAAAGATACTCCAAACTAGAAATCTCATAATTACCCAAAAGACCGATACAAGCAACTATATCTTTTGGAACCTCTTGTTTTGTTCTCTCAAATACAAATCCAAGATTGGTAAACTCACCTATTATCTGAGGGTTTTCAAGGACATCTTTTGCAAAGAAAATTTCTGCTTCTTTGTCTGCAAGCTGTCTGGCAAGATTCTCAGTAGTAGAAGTACATATTATTTTTGTTGTATTCATTGGCTTCCTCACGCTGTCAAACAGCTCAAAAAATGATGGAAAAGTCATTTTAACTGCGGCTGAATTTCTTATAGTGACCCCGTCAGAAGATGCAAGACTTGCAACTGCCATTGCCATTGCAATTCTGTGGTCATGACAGCTGTCTACCTGCGCTCCCTTAAATTCTGTTATTGGCTCAAAGACAAGACCGTCAGGAAGTTCTGAAACTTTTGCACCAAGTTTTGTCAGGTTTCTTGCCATGACAGAAATTCTGTCTGTCTCTTTAAGTCTGGCTTGAGGAACATTGACAAGACTTGCCCCGCCCTTTGCAAAACAACAACAGACTGCCAATGCAGGAAGGGCATCAGGCATGGCATTTATGTCAAAGGTTCCGCCTTCCAGATATTTCTTTGGCCCGGAAACTTTTACACTGTTGCCTGACCACTGAATCCTACATCCCATTTTTCTGAGAACAGACAAGATTCCTTTGTCTCCTTGTGGGTCAAAAGGGTCAAGACCGTTTACAGTAACACTTCCCCCTGTTATAGCTGCAGAACAGAAGAAATAACCGGCAGAAGAAAAGTCTCCGAATATTTCAGATTCAAAACCGTGATAATTCTGATTCCCGTAAATTGTAAAACTTGAGAAATTCTCATTTGTCCGGTACTTGATTTTCTGACTGTCCAACCATGAAAGTGTTATTTTAACATACGGTTCTTCAAACAGAAGAGGAACGCTTATTTCTGTATCATTTGGCAAGAGCGGACATGCAAAAAGCAATGCAGACAAGTACTGACTGGTCTTGCACTCTATAGTTGTCTTTCCTCCCTTCATTGGTCCTAAAACACTATAAGGAGCATTGCCGTTTTCATCATGCTCTGTTTTTGCTCCAAGGTCTTCAAGGCTGTTTAAAAGAGGCAACGCACTTCTGCTTTGAAGGCTTTTATCTCCTGTAAAGGTTATTTTTCTCTTAAGAACCGCAGCAAGTGCAGTGGCAAAGAAAAGTGTTGTACCACTGTTGTTGCAATCTATCTCAAGAGGAGATGTCTCCTCAAAATCAAAACCTGAACTGTCTATTTTGAGAACATTGTCCTTAACCTCTATCTTTGCTCCCATCTGTTTGCAAAGTTTTATGCAACTTTCTGTATCTGATGAAATTAAAGGATTATGAAGTATACTCTTGGATTTTGCAAACAAAGCAACCAAAAGTGCTCTTATTGTCTGGCTTTTTGATGCCGGAATAGTAATAGGGCCAAGAATCTCAGCCTTGTCTAAAGTCTTGCTCATATTCACATTTTACAGTATTTGGCTTTTGGGTACAAACTGTATTTACCAAAGGTTTGTTGCAATTTGGACTTAAAAATTTCAGTCCAAAAACAGAAAATTGCAATTTGGACTTAAAAATTTCAGTCCAAAATCAGAGAATTGCAATTTGGACTCAAAAATTTCAGTACAAAATCAGAGAATTGCAATTTGGACCTAAAAAATTAAGTCCAGAGCAACTTCTAAATTTTCTTTGTCGCAGGTTTGTCGCAGTCTCTTTATTATTATTTTTCATAATGCGGAGAAAGTCTGCCTGTGGAGGTTCATATGAAAAGAATCTTTTTAATGATTGCTATTACGCTCTTAATAAGCTTATCTTTATTTGCAGCAACAATTTACGAAGCTGCAACAAAGGAAGATATGCTATATCTGCTTAATTCTGTTGTTCAGGACGGAGATACTGTAAAGCTATTAAATGATGTTAATATTCAGGTAGGAAACCAGCGTACCGGAGATTGGTTTTCTGTTCCAAAGAATTGTCTTGTAACTTTGGATTTAAACGGAAAACTCATAAATTCAAATACTGCTACAAGTGGCAACTGGTGTGGTGTTGGACAAAACTCTGCACTTATAATAAAGAACGGAAGTATTGCACATATCGATACCAATGAAAATGATACCGGTGTTCTTGTTATCAGTAATGTTAATGTTTCAGGAACCTTCTATTTGGGAACAACACAGTCCTGGCTTGTCAACGGAACAGCAGTTAGTGACCTTCACAGGGAAAACGGTAGTGTTAACCCTAATTCCAATATTTCCGGCTGGGTTGGTGCTCCTGCTCCTGCCATTTTGGGAAAAGGAACAAGCTGGAAGTGCTACTCTACAATTCAGGAAGACTTTGCACAGGCAAATTACAGCGGAAATGAACAGATTATTCTTTTAAAAGACCTTAAACTCACTTCAAGTGCAACATTATCTGCACCAGGCAGGCTTTTTGACCTTTCCGGTTATACTATAACAACTGACAATACAAACAAGCTTTATGCAAACAATACTTCCGGAGAAGTAACATTCAGAAACGGAAAAGTCAACGGAAATATCTATGCAAACGGAACAGACCCAAGTGCTTCGTTAAGACTTCAGGATATGACAGTCACAGGTACAGTATATTCAGAAGGAGAAACAGTATATATAGAAAGCGGTTATTACAACTCACTTCAGAAAACGGGTAATTTCAAAATCTCAGGAGGAAAGTTCATAGAAAAACCTTCTGTTAGTTTTTTGGCAAAAGATAGCTGTTATATAGAAGAGATAAACGAAATTCATGACGGCAAGACTTATAACTGGATTGTTTATCAGGACTTCTATGTTGCATCCAACGGCAATGATACAACAGGAGACGGTACACTTGCCAATCCTTTTCAAACAATTGGAAAGGCAAATAGTGAAGTAAGAGCAGATAATGTTACAATTAAGCTTCTTACAGATATTGAGCAGAGTTCACCAATAGATATGATTGGAAGAGATATAAGAATAGACGGACTTGGCAAGAAACTCATAGGCCCTGCATTCTCACTTAGAATTGGTTCAAAGGTTGTAATCAGAAATATTGTCATGGACGGAGGAAGCAACTCTTACGGAAATACAGGTTATATTACTTCCAACCGTTCTACATTGACACTTGATAACGGAACTTCTATGCAGAATATTACCGGAGAAGAAGACGGTATCATTTACATAGACAACGGTTCTGTTCTTACAATAAAACCTGGAGCAAAGATAAGCAATCTTACCGGCAACAGGGGTCTTATTAGGTTAAACAGTAACAGTTCTTTGAACTTAATGGGAGGAGAGATTACAGGTAATACTGTCAAAAGCGGCGGAGTAATCACATCCGGTGACAATACTTGTAAGATATCTGTTTACGGAAGACCTTATGTAAACAAAAACTTTATTGTAAACACAAGCACGCATGCAAACATTTATCTTTCAAATAATCAGCTTATAGATTATTCACAGCACATGATTGGAGATTCACTTGTTTCTGTTTCTACAGAGAACAGTAATTATTCAAGTGATATACTTGTGGGAGAAAATGCACTTCTTTATGATTCACAACATTCTGTTGCAGATAATCTTTCAGAAGTTGGCATTATCTATTGTGACGGAACAAAAGACTGGACTGCAGACGGAAAAGAAGTTTTGAATACAAACCATATTCATAGTCCAAGAACAGTTTGGTTAAGTACTTCTGCTGCTCATGAGCATATCTGGGAATATGTAGGCGGTTCTTACAAGATAACTGCATATTGCAGTCAGGAAAAGACACTTTGTGATAATCATGGTCTTCAGAACGGAATAGTACTTGAGTTAAAGACAGATAATCATAAGAGACTTACACCTACAATTAATCCTTCTTATGCATCAAATAAGAACGTATTATGGAGTTCTTCAGACTCTAATGTAGTAAAGATAGACAAAAACGGAAACCTCTGGGCTCAGTCTCTTGGAACTGCAATAATAACAGCAAAAACAGCAGATGAAAGTAATAAAGAAGCTTCTGTCACAGTTACTGTTACAGAAAATCCCTAAGATAAACTATTTCTGTTGAAATGCTGCAGTCTTTGTACTGCGGCATTTTTTTTATTGCAGTTTTGTAAAGCTCCAACTGTGTAAAATGCTTTGAATTTGTTTTGTATCTATCGGTCTTGAAATCTATGATTACAATGCTGTCGTTAAGCATGCAAAGGAGGTCTATTCTGCCTTCTGCCATTTGGTTTTGGTCTTTAAGATAGAGGACAAGTGGCTTTTCACATTCAAATTTTGCGCCCTGGGCTTTGAGGTTAATGTACATTTTACTTTGCAGGAAGTTGTCTGCAAGTCTGTGTGAATCCCGTTCAAGAACAGTGATTTCTTCTTGCGTAATTTCCTTTGGATAGTCAAAAGCCTGTTCTTCATTGCCTGTAATTGAGGCTTCAAGAATGCTGTGAACTCTTGTTCCAAAGATGTTGCTTATGTTGTACTTCTCAAGAATGCAGTCGCTTTCCAGTGCCGGTAATTTGACCCCTGTTTGTGGTATATCTTCCTCAAGCGAAGTGACGGAGACTTTCTCTATTGGCTTTGCAATTTCCACGGTTTTTGCCAAAATCTGTGATTTCTCCCTTTGAATTTGCAATCTTTCTTCAAAAGGGCAATCATCTATGAGAACTTCCAAATCATAACCGTTTTTTTTGTAAATGCCGGCTTCTGTTTCATCGCTTAAAGAAAGAGCGTTTGCAAGATATCCCATCATTGAATTGTCATTTTTAATCACAGAGGCCGAAAAAAACAAGTGGTTCTTGGGACGTGTGGCAGCAACATAAAGAACTCTTTTTGTTTCTGCATCTTCTTTTTCTTCTTCCAGTGGCTTTTCCAGTATTTCAACAGGGTTTCTTAGGCTGTCTTCAATGTTTGCATACCTCATGGAAATGAAACCTTGTTTGACAGTGTTCTCCGGTTGGAAGAATCCGCCTCCCCTTGTTGCATCACATCCGCATACTATTACAATTGGGAAAGACAAACCCTTTGACTTGTGAATTGTCATTATCTGAACACCCCGTGTTTCTTCTTCAAACACAGTTTGCTGAGGCAGTTTTTTAAATTCATCAGAAAAGAAACTTCTAAGATAATCTGTGAACTCAACTATACTTTTTCCTTCTTTCTCAAAGTCACATGCAATGGAAAACAGCCAGTCAAAATGTTGTGAATAGGAAGAAGTGCTTCTGCATGACTGTATGTAAGATCTGTATCCGCAGTCATTCCAAAGATATGTCAGAGATGCAATTAGCCCTTGATTTGTGAGAATTGCTTTTAAGTTTTCAAGTATTGCGGGTCTTTCTGCCTGTAAAGTTTCTGATAAATCCTTGTCTTTTACACAGCAGAAAGGAGACTTTAAGAAAGATGCATAGGCAATCATATCTTTAGGATTTAAAACTGCCATGAGGGCACTGTAAAAGTCATTTACCAATGCTTCCTTCATTAGGGTCTTTGGTTCTGTAACTGTAAACGGAATATTATGCGAGTTTAACGCTTTCTCAAGCTTCCCCTGTGAAGAGCTGCTTTTGAGCAATATGCCTATATCGTCAAACCTTGGAATTCTTGTTGCTTTTTTACTGTCATCATAAACGGTGTATGAACTGTCCTGACTGCAGATTCTGTCTATGAGTCTTGCTACAGCTTCCTGTTCATTTTCAGGAGCTTTCAAGATTGTGATGCGGCTGTTTTCAACTTTTGAAGTTCTTGTTTCCAGAGATGAAAAATCTGCTTCAAACTCTTTCTGCATCTTGTTATCCATAATCTTATTAAAGACATCATTGCAGAAATTTATAATCTGAGGTTCACTTCTCCAGTTCTTCTTTAACTCTATTGGTTCTCTGCACAAAAGATTTGTCATCTTTTTAAAGACATCTACTTCTGCCCCGCGGAATTTATAGATGCTTTGCTTCTGGTCTCCAACAAGGAAAATTTTATTTGTACTAAGCTCTTCTATATTTGGAATTCTGTTATCTGCAAGTTTGTTTTCATCTTCTGACAGGAGAAAGAGCAGTTTTCTATAATCATCATTGTTATCCTGAAATTCATCTATCATGATGTACTTAAAGGCTTTTTTGTAAAATTGTCTCTGCTCTTTGTTTTCTGTGAGAATTTTTAGGGTAAGTTGCATTATGTCTTCAAATGACAACAGCCCTTTTTCCCTTTTCTTTTCAAACAGTTTTGTCTCAAAAACTTTTACAAGTTCTGTGAGCTGTTCCATAAAGGCTATATCGTTCAAGCCCTGTATGCAGGCAGGAATTGTCTGTGTAATATCTTCCTTTATTAAATTTTTGAGACCGTTGTCTTTTCTTATGTTTTTAAAGCTATCCCAGTTCTCGTTTATTGCTTTTACAGCTTGTATTTCATTGCTTTCTATATATTTATATATGTTATCTATGGCTTGTTTTTTATCTTGCTTTAATTCCAGGGCAGGAAGAATGTAATCTATGTCCCTTCTTACTTTCTGAACAAGTTCACTGTGCTTGCCGTAGAGGTACTGTTTTAATCTTTCTGTTTGTTCTTCTTTGTCAAAAGGCTTGGCTATGTTAAGGCACGATACAGAAATATCTTCAAAGATTTGCAGGATATTACTCATGCTAAAATATGTAAGAAGTTTTGCAAAAGTTTCTTCATACTGTTTTAGTAGGTCATTTACTATGGTCTCAACTATGATGAGGTTTTCTTCTTCTGAGAGCATTGTAAAATCTCTGGAAACGCCAACACTTACAGAGTTCTTTCTTACTATCTCAGAACAAAAGCTGTCTACTGTTGATATTGTGGAATTGGAAAAGTCTTTTAAATCATCTTCTGTGATAATGCCTCTTTTATAGGCATCCTGTAAAAGAATGTAGATTCTGCTTTTCATCTCAGCCGTTGCTTTTCTGGTAAAGGTAATTGTAAGTATTTCACTTGGTTTTGCTTTTCTTTCTGCAACAATTCTTAAGAATCTAAAAGACAGTACCGTTGTCTTTCCTGTTCCTGCACCTGCAGATACAACAGTGTTGGTGTCACTGCAGATTGCCTTCCACTGAGGGTCTGTTGACTGAACATTCAAATGGTTTTCTTTACAGAAGTCTATTAAGTCTTTCATTTTATTTCATAACCTCCCCTGCAAAGTGTTTTATAAGGACAGGTTCTGCATGTTTCAGAATCTGTATGGGCTTTGAAATCTGCATCTGCAACTTTTTGTGAGATTTTTTCAAGTCTTTCATTCTTATCTTGTTTTACCAATTCTATGTCCCAGACTTCTTTCTTTCCTCCTCCGGGCCAAACACGGTGAAGTTTTGAGTTTTTGAATGAATAATATCCGCCAAAAACAGGAGTTTTTCCGTAATTTGGGTTTGTTTCCAACAAATCTGAATACATTGCAACTTGAAGGCTTGTTTTTTCCAAGCTCGTAGCTTTGTAGTATTTTGTGTCGTCTTTTTTCATATCTATTACGGCATAATCCCGCTCTTGGTTTTTAAGAACCAAATCTGCCTTACCGTGATAAACGACATTTCCGTGTTGTATGCTTCCTTTTGTGTCTTCTTCCATAGAGTCAAATTCAAATTTGTTCAGCATTTCAAAAGCACTTAAGAAGTCTCCTATGCTTTTTTCATAGGTCTTGTAGATATGATCCAGATAGTGTTTTGGCGGAGCATCATTTCTCTTTGCATATACAACGTAAATTTCGTATTTAAGTATTTCATTTAATCTTTTGAGGCTTATTTTTTCTATGCTCTTTGCTTCTTTAAGCGCTCTTTGAATTGTTCTGTGAAGTATGTCTCCAACTGTAGCAGGGTCTTCCATTTTTAGTTCATACTTTTCTTCTTTGAGTTTCAAAATGTCTGATGCATAAACTTTGTACGGGCATAGTTCAAAATCTTTTATTTTTGATATACTCATATTAAACGGCAGAAGAGGTTTTGCGAATTCTTCTTTGTCTGAATAATTGCTGCAGATGTCTCTGTTTCTTTCAAAGCCTTCTTTTTGTGCATAAGGCATTATGCAGTCTGTAAGTCCTTCATTGTCAAAGCTGTCTTGCTGCTTGGTTTTATACAGGTTTCTGCCTTTTTCCAGAAACTCTGTAGGCATAACCATTGGTCCTGAAAAGCTTTCTTCACAGCCGCTTAGGACTGCATTTGAAAGTAGGTATGTTTTTAATATTTCATGTCCTATATCTTCTTTGGCAGGGCTGTTTCTGTCTTGTATAAACGGATACGAATCTCTATAGCAGACAACTGCTTTGTCTGAGAGATTCAAGACAAAGTGGTGTTCTATGCAAAGCCCACAGCTTACCGGAAAGTTGTACACTTTAAGTCCCATGGTTTTTCTGTTTTCCAGATATTTTACGTTATCCAGCACTTCTTCATAGAGTTCTATTATTTCTTCTTTGCCAAGGTTTGGGGATTTTGTTTCCAGTTTTTTGAGTTCGTCTATGCAGGAACCAAAGACTGCGGCAAATGTTCCGTTTGGCATTTGTTCATCTGTAGTAGTCCAATATTTATCTTCCAGAACTGCTTTTGAGAATGTCATGAGGGCTTCTGAGACTTTGTCTGTCCGGATTTGTCCGTCAAAGTTGTCAAAGTTTTCAACAAGTCTTTGAAATGCATTTGTTATTTCTTCATTTTTTTCTTTTTGGAGTTTTGCAAGCCATATTTCAAAGGGTGCATTTGCAATTTTTAATTTGTTTGCTTCTGAGATTATCTGAGGATATGTCTCTCTGTCTTTGAAAGGAACCATTGTGTCAAGGATAAATGCTCTGAGTGAGCGGTAGTCTCCCCTTGTTTTTCTTGCATTGAAAAAGAGTTTTATGAATCTTCCCGGGGGCAGTTGGGACAATGGTCTTGCGTCCTGAAACTCCAGTTCTATGTCTCTTATGTGTGCTTCGTATTCCAGATATGGTCTGTATGTTTCCAAATCTGAACAGCTTATTGCTATGTCTGACGGATTTGTTCCGTCTTGCAATAGTTGTCTTATGTTTCGCATTGTGTTGCGTATTTCCGATACGCTGTTGTTGTAAATCTCAAATCCAAAGAACGGGTCTTGTTTTGTTGGGTTTTTAATTTGTCTGCAGTATTTTGCAGCTTGTTTGACATGGGGGTCTTTGAAGGTCTCCGGGAAAACAAGGACGTAGTCTTGGGCTTCTTGGAAATTTGGGGTTATGAGGTTAAGGTCGTAGAGTTTGTGGTTTTTGAGGTATTCTCTGTATGCCAGAACTATGAGGTGTATGTCATTCATTAGTTCTTTTGACGGGTTTTGGTTGTACAATTCTTCTTTGACTGTGTCCGAGCTTTCGTATGCTGTGCAGAGTTGGCTTACTTGTCTTGCTATGCTTCGTTTAAAGGCTGGTATGGCCTCTTTGTAGGAGAAATCTGCAAAGTATCGTAGTTTTTCAAAGTTTTCTTTGTCATGCTCTGACCAGTATTTCACAAAGAGGCTTTTGTCTGTGTCATCTGCCTGTGTGAACTCTTTTGGTATTTGAGAAAATTTTTCTCTAAATCTGTCCCACGAGATTGCCCTGTCTTTGAATGCACTTCCGTTTTTCTTTGCACAGGAATAGACGTAACTGTCTGCAACTATCTGGCTTGAGAATACCAGTATATTTGTTTCCATTGCCTTGTATATTTCCTGTTCTGTTGTAAGGTCTTTTGTAAGGTCTCTTGTAAGTGGGCAGTCGTTCATGTTTTCATTTTAGCATAATTGCATTATCTTTCAAAACAGAGGATTGTATGACAAAAAAAATTAAAGACATTTTTCATTATGAGAGAGAAGAAATGAGCAGAGTCGTCCGTTGGGTTTTTGGACTTCCTTTTGCCTACACTCTTTATCTAGTAATTACCCTTTTGATTCCTTCTTTTGGCAATAGTGCAAATATGCTTGTGTTAAGGAGCATTCTTTACTATGGCATTCTCATTTTCTGTCTGGTCTTTGTTATCAAAAATTTCATTAAGTTTGATTTGCGTCTTTTTGTTACGGACAATCTTTATTTTAATTTCAGGAAACTGCTTGTGGGCTTTTCTGTAATGTTTATTCTGTCTGTAAATGTTTCCTTTATTCAGATGGCAATTAATCCTTCTGACTTTTATTTTTCTCTGTCAGGGCCTTTTGTTTTAAACTGGTTTCTCAACCTTATCCTTGTTGTTCTGGCAGCTTTTGCAGAGGAATTAATCTACAGATCCTATGTTGGTCATTTTTTATCGGACAAGCTCGAAGCAAACAAAAAGAAGCAGTTGGTTTATTGTTTTGTCTCGGCCTTTGTCTTTATGCTAAGTCATTTGTCAAATCCGGAGATAAAGGTGGGCATGGTCATTTCCTGCATCTACTACTTCATAATGGGCTTTTCTTTAATGGCCTTTGTTTTTGCAACAGGTGGGATTGAATTTTCTATTGGTGTTCACATTGCAAATAATCTTGTTGTTTCATGGTTATTCACGTACCCTGACAGTGTTCTTACTTCCAATGCTCTGTTCACACAGTCTTCTGCAATTAGTTTTATTTCTCTCATAAAACTTGTTCTTTGTCTTTCCGCTTGCGCAATAGTGTGTAGACGCACCGGCAGTTTTAGAGATAATATCTAATAGTAGCTATCTTAGTGGTTATTTGCGGCATTAGCACATCGGTAGTGCATGAGCTTCCCAAGCTTGTTAGGCGGGTCCGACTCCCGTATGCCGCTTTTCTTTTACGTGGCTTTTCTTTTTGAGAAAACTTTATTCCTTTAGGACACTTAAAAATTCAGTTTTGTTTTATTCTCTTTGACAAAGAATATGGCGTTAAGAGAAGTTGCAAATACTTCTGCAAAAATAAATGAGAACCATACGGCATCAAGTCCAAAGAGTTTTCCAAAGATAAATGCTGCAGGAATAAGGAATACTATTTGTCTTACAATTGATGTAATCATAGAAAGGTATCCGTCTCCGGTTGCCTGAAAGACAGAGCCAAGCATTATGCAAATTGCTGCAAGCGGAAATGAAAAGCTAATTCTTCTAAGTGCCACGCAGCCAATTGCAAGAAGGTTTTCAGAAGCATTGAAAAGTCCAAAAAGTGTCTCCGGTATGATGTTAAAAATCATCATTCCAAGGGTCATAATTGTAAATGCAATTACAATTCCAAGTTTTAAGGCACGCATAAGACGTTTTTTGTTTTGTGCTCCGTAGTTGTATCCCAGAATTGGCAATAATCCGGCGTTAAGGCCAAACACAGGTAGAAATACAAAGCTCTGGAGTTTGAAATAGACTCCAAATGCAGTTGTTGCAAGTACATCATAAACAATGAGAATGGCATTCATAAGTGATGTCATGAGTGTGCCTATTCCCTGCATTACGATAGAGGGAATGCCAACTTTAAGAATGTCTTTTGCACTTGAACGGTCAAACTCAAATTTGAAAAATTTCACAGGAACATATTGGTTTTTCTTTACAAAACTTAAACCCAGAATCATTGAGAGAACCTGTCCAAGAACCGTGGCCAGAGCCGCACCGGCAACGCCCATTGCAGGTAATCCAAAATAACCGAAGATGAAAATTGGGTCAAATATTACGTTAAATACGGCTCCTGCAATCTGAATAAACATTGGATGTATTGTATCTCCTGTTGCCTGAAGCACCTTCTCACAGTAGACACTCATAAAGATTCCAATAGATGCACCCATACAGATTGTAAGATAAACTCCACCCATTTCCACGAGTTCTGCATCTGTTGTATAGATTCTGAAAAATGCTTTTGAAATTGTCAGGCCTGCCACCATAAACAGGGCATAGCAGCAAAGCATGAGTATATAACCTGTAGATGCAGCGTTAAATGCTTCTTTTTCTTTTTTCTCACCAAGTCTTCTTGATACAACTGAACAAATTCCAATAGAAGTACCAATTGCAAATGACATCATGAGGTTTTGCATTGGAAATGCCAATGATACGGCAGTAAGTGCTGCTTCACTTACCCTCGATACAAAAATGCTGTCTACAATATTATAGAGAGCTTGAATAAGCATTGAGAACATTGTAGGTACTGACATTGTTATCAGAAGTTTTCCCACAGGCATTGTGCCCATTTTATTTTCTGCTGTATTTTCCATAACGACAAAAGGGTTAACAGAAATAAAAATATAAGTCAACAAGGGCAAGGCCTGTAAAGGCATGGCAACGCGCAATGACAGTGGGTAAAGGTGAGGCAACAGACAGGGCAAGGGTATGACGGTGGTACTTGCAGACCTTTTTGTCAAAACTGTTAAAAAACACTGCTTTTTTGCAGACTTTTTTTTCAAAACTTCAAATTAGGTCTGCAAAATGGCAATGACAGTGAGCTAAAGGCAGGCACAGTGGTCATGACTGTGGGTAAAAGCAAGAAAACAGGCAGGGCAAGGGCATGACGGTGGTACTTGCAGACTTTTTTGTCAAAACTGTTAAAAAACACTGCTTTTTTGCAGACTTTTTTTTCAAAACTTCAAATTAGGTCTGCAAAATGGCAATGACTGTGGGCTAGAGGTAGGCACAATGGTCATGACAGTGGGTAAAAGCAAGTGGTTGGGAATCAGTAATAATTGAGGGAGTCTTCCAATTTGGCAGAAGTTACATCTATGCCGTAATTGCCGGCAAGCTTTGGGCTGTAAGTTGAGAAATCCCATTGGCTGACATCAAGTGTGCCTTCAAGGGCATCTTCAACACTGTCATCAAGAAGATAAAAGAAATCAAGACCGGTGAGAGATTCTACTTCATCTACTGTTACGGCATATGTTTCAAGTTTGTCAGGGCATTTCTCATTTGGAAGAACAAAAGCAATGGCTTTGTAGTTTGGTTGACAATAATCAAGAATAACCTTGTAGTAAAAATTTGGAACAGAAACCTTGCTTTGCCCAATTGTTTTATAAGGACCGTCCGTGAGTACAGGGCCTGTTACAACACAAATTGGACCTTCTAGGGAAAAAGTTCTGACAACACTTTCCAGTTCTTGCCATCTTCCACGGTTAAGAGAACCGCTTTGAGGACTCATATTGGAAAGGTAAAAAGAGTCAGATCCTGACTGCTCAGACCAGGACAAATCTGCAAAAGGAGCAAGATGACCCCTGTCATAACCGGAACCCTTATAGTCCTTTAAAGTAGCACTGCCGGTGGAAACAAGCGGGTCTTCCCTGAAGTTGTCCTGCCTGTCTACAACAGAAATGACAGATTCCTGGGGAGTAAGAACATAAGCCACCCAGTAAGGCTGTTCATGCTCTTCGCTGTAACAGAGAGTATAGCCTTCATGCCTTATCACCTCTCCGTCATAACCTTTTGGGATGACCAGCTCTTCAAGATAAGGCAAGACAGACTGAGGTTCCAAAGATTGAGGCTCTTGAGGAACAACAGAAACATAATTTACGTAGATATAAGCAATTATGGCAACAACAATAACAAAAAGAAGGAACTTTGCAAAACCGTTTTTGCGAGAAGCCTTGCGTGATTTTTTGCGAGAAGAATGAGACTTTGAACTATGCATGATACTTTGTTCCCAGATTTCTGTAATAATCTCTTATCTGATTTTCTACATTTTGGGCAACTTTCTCTACTTCTTCTCTTTGGCTTGAATCCGGAGCCTGAACAGGAGTTCCCACAAACATATAGCAGACTTGCTTTTTCTGGAAAGTTCTTTCCCTGTCTTCACAACACTTTCTGAGGTTCTTCAGAGCAATAGGAATAATAACGGCACCGCTTTCTGTTGCAAGCCTGAAACTTCCGCGTTTAAATCTTGCAATCTCACCGGTTTTACTTCTGGTTCCCTCAGGGAAAATTGCCATTGGAATACCGTTTTGAATATTTTTGACACCCTTTCTGATAGCTCTCTTACTGTGGTTTATATCATCTCTCTTAAGGAAGATAGAGTTCATGAGAATAATCATGAGATTTAAAACAGGAAAATACTTGTACTCATTTTTGGCAATAAAACCGGCGTTAATACCCAGAGTCGTGTATAAAACAGGAACATCAAGAAAACTTGTATGATTTAAAATAAAACAAACAGGAATCTTATTTTTGACAAGATCCTTTACTGTTTGCGTATCTCCAAAGACCTTTACATCTGCACCGCTTAAGAATAAAGCTAATGCCGAACAAAATTTTGAAACGCCAAAAGCCAGCCCATCAGACAGCCTTTTTAAATGCAAAAGCCGAAAGAAAACAATTGGAATGAGAGTAATTCCATAAAGGACAATGCATATACTTCCCAAGAACAAAACCCTTAGTGGTATGGCCTTAACTCCCAGCGGTTTTTTCACAGGCTTTTGCTCCTTATCTGACGCAACTCTTTGCTCAGATTTTGGTTCATCCTTTGGAACAAACCCATATTTTTTCTTATAATACTCCAGTCTCTCTTCTTCTGACATCTCAGAAAGTGGCTTTTTTGGTTTCACAGAAACATCAGGGACATTTCTTTGAACAGACTTTTTCTGAACAGGTTTTTTCCGGACAGGTTTCTCTTGGAAAGACTTCCAACTTTTTCCAAGGCTCAGGTCTTCTATTTCAGGAAGATTATTTGGCCAGATTACAGGAATTTTCATTTTAATGAAGTTTTCTATGGCTTCAAGACCATAGACAAACTCTTCATCTGCAAGTGTAATTGCCCTTCCGCTTTTCCCTGCTCTTGCTGTACGGCCAATTCTATGTACATAGTTTTCATAATCTTCCGGAATGTCGTAGTTTACAACCAGAGGTAAGTCATCTATCTGAAGACCTCTTGCTGCGACATCTGTGGCAACAAGAATGGTAGTTTTACCTGTCTTCAGATTTGTCAAGGCCTTATCTCTCATTACCTGAGTCATATCTCCGCTCAAATGGTCTGCAGAATAACCGTTTAATTTTAACCTTACTGCAACTTCATTTGCCATGAAACGACTGTTGGTAAAAACAATGGCACTCTGAGGTTTTGAAACAGCAAGCAGCTGAAGGAATAAATAGAATTTGTCACTTTTGGCAACGTGATAAAGTTCCTGTGTAATTTCATCTACAGTAACAGAATCCGGTTCAAGGTCTATCTCTGCAGGTTCATTCATAAATTCCCATGCAAGTTCTCTGACACGCATTTCAAGAGTTGCAGAAAAAAGCATTGTCTGACGTTCTGTTCTGTCATTGAGAAGCTTGAACATTTGCTTTATATCGGGATAAAAACCCATATCAAAGAGTCTGTCTGCCTCGTCTATGACAAAACTGGTAATCTGTTTTCCGTCAAGGCGTTTGTTTTTCAGAAACTCTATTAATCTTCCCGGAGTTCCAATGCAAAGCTCACAACCAGCAGCAAGTTTCTTATGCTGAGATTCATACCCCACTCCACCGTAAAAACAGCCTATTCTGAAGCCCTTGATTCCTGAAGAAAGAATCTTTGCATCACCGGCAATCTGCTGAGCAAGTTCCCTTGTAGGAGCAACAATAAGACATTTAGAATCAAGTCCCTGCTCTTTTCTTCTCAGATATTCTTCAAGAAAAGTCAAAACAAAAGCAGCAGTCTTTCCGCTTCCTGTCTTTGACTGAACCATTACATCCCGTCCCGACAAGGTCTGTGACAGTACTTTTTCCTGAACTGTCATACATTCTTTAAACCCTGCTGCCTTTACACCGAAAAGGACATCTTTATGCAAATTAAAATCTTCAAATCTCATATCAATCGTCAAATTCCTGAGGGATATATTTTCTCATGATTTCACGTGGCTTACTTCCACGTGCAGGGCCAATATAACCGGCATCTTCCAGTTTCTCTATTAACGTAGCTGCCCTGTTGTAGCCTATGTTAAGCTTTCTTTGAAGATAGGAAGCAGAAGCCTCTCCTCTGTCAGAAACAATTTTCCAGGCCTTTGTAAACATATCTTCTCCACCTGAAGAAGAATCTGAAACATCTTCTGCAGAATCATCATCTTCATCATCTTCAAAGTAGGATTCATCTATATAGTCCGGTTCTCCGTTTCTCTTTACCGCTGCAACAATGTCTTCTATTTCAGGGTCTATGTATGCACCCTGTATCCTCATTGGTTCAGGAGAAGTGCTTCCAAGATACAGCATATCTCCACGCCCCAGAAGCTTTTCTGCGCCACCTCTGTCTATAATGATTTTACTGTTTGTTGCATCTGATACTGCAAATGCAATTCTGGAAGGAATGTTACTCTTGATGATACCGGTAATAACATCTACAGAAGGTCTCTGTGTTGCAAGAACAAGATGAATTCCGGTAAATCTTGCCACCTGTGTTATTCTTTGGATGTAAGCTTCTAGTTCTTTTCCTACAACCATCATAAGGTCTGCAAATTCATCTATAATGACCATGATGTAAGGCAATTTAACGGCAAGAATTGACTTTTCTTCTATCTTTTTGTTGTAATCTTCTATCTTCTTGGCTCCGCAGCTCTTGAAAATCTGCATTCTGCGTTCCATTTCTCCAATTACAAATTCCATTGCCTTAATTGCACGCTTTGGCTGTGTTATAACAGGTGTAAGCAAATGAGGAATTCCGTTGTAAAGCGATAGTTCAACCATTTTAGGGTCTACAAGAATCATTCTCACTTCTTGAGGAGTCTTTGAATAAAGAACAGAACAAATGAGAGAGTTTACGCAAACAGATTTTCCACTGCCTGTAGTACCTGCAACAAGAAGGTGAGGAGTTCCTGCAAGGTCAATTACAATAGAATCTCCTGTAATTGTTTTGCCCAAAACAAAAGGAATTTTGAGTTGTTTTGCTGTAAGACTCTGATACATGACATCAAAACCTATTGTGTCACGGTTCTTGTTTGGAACCTCAATTCCAATTGCTATTTTTCCTGGAATAGGAGCAAGAATTCTTACTCCGCTTACTGCAAGGTTCATTGCAATATTATCTGCAAAGTTCTGGACACTGTTTACCCTTATTCCAGGTGCAAGCTGTAACTCATAAAGAGTAAAGGTAGGTCCGTGCTGTACAGCCATAAGCTGAGTCTCTATTCTAAACTGCCTAAGAGTATCAACAATGGTAATACCGTCCGGATCATGTTCCATATCTGCATAGGAACGGGCAGAAACCGGATAATGCTTCAAGAGACTTGAAGAAGGAAAGCGGTATCTGTATTTGTCTGCATTTATAAGATAACTCTTTCTGCCTTCTGCTCCGCTGGAAAGACCTGCAACACCACTCACATAGTCTATATCATCTTCTGAGGAGGAAGTTTCCTCAAGAATTTTCTCGTATTCATCCTCGTTCTCAGGAGTTCCCACATCTACAATTGTTTCCTTTTGTCCATAGTCCACAGGAGAAGCATAACTTTGAAACTGTTCATCCAGCTGAGTTGTAGGAGCAAAACTTTGTTTCCTGAAAACTTCCTTAGCCTCTTTTTCTTCCTCTGCTTTTCTATCCAGATTTTTTGTCTCAAAGATAGACGCTACTTCAGGAGAAAACTCTACCTTTGGTCTACTGGCTTTATTCTTGCTGAGAATCTCATTTTCCAACTTAATTGCAGAGAAAATACTTGTATCAACAGAGCCTCCTAAAGTTGCAGAATCATCATGAATAGGAACCATAGGAAATGCTGCAAAATCAGGAATAACAGTACTTGTAATGAGTTCTCTTGCCTTCTGGACAGAAATACTCATAATTCTTCTGCGCTCTTGGTCTTCATCTGTAAAGTCATCAGAAAGCAACTCTGCATCCCCTGACTTCTTGGATTTTCTTAACTTCTTTGACTCCCTTGCAAAAGCAGACTTATCCAGAAAACTCTCTCTCTGTGCAAAATCATCCCTGTCCTTGAGATAGCAACGAACCTTCTCAAAGGCAATGAGCATAAGGGAAATCCCAAAAGCAACAAGAGAAAAACTAAAAAACCAAGGCGACAGATTAAAAAAACTCCCCTGAATCATCCTCATGAAAATGAGAAGACTCACAAAAGAGACCGAATGAAGACAAATAATAAAAACCGAATTGGCAAGAACAGAATCTACCAAAAGGGTTATGAAAAAAAGAGTAACCGGCACAAGGGAAAACTGCTGTAAATCAGTTGAAAAATAACCTACATATTGAGAGAAAAAGCCAAACAAACCGGAAAGAGATGCCCACAGAAAAGTTCCTTCTTTAAGATGAAGAAACGGCTGAAGACAGATTACCAGCATGAGAAAAGAAATAACAGAAGTAATAATAATCTGTGTTTTATTCCGCTTTATACCCATTGTATGGAAATAATAACATAATTACAGTCTTTTGAGTACCATAAGGTTTCTCTTTGCCTCCAGAAAAGGAACCTCGTAGGACAGAACAGAAACATCAAAACACCCCGGTACAAGCTTTTCCAGAGTTTCTGTTTCCTGTGCAATGTTTTCTTCAGAACTCTTGTATGCAAAAACGTAACTTCCCTTTTGGGTAATTCTTACAAGGTCCTTTGCAATATCCTCAAAAGGTCTGAAAGCTCTGAACACTAAAGCATTGTACTTTTCTTCCAACTTTGATAAGTCTTTTTCAACAACCTTTACACGTGGAGCAAGATTGCAAGTGGCAACAGCACCCAAAAGAAATGAAATTCTTCTTCCCATTTTGTCAACAAGCGAAAAATCCCAGTCATTGAAAGCTATTGAAAGCAAAAGTCCCGGAAGACCGTTACCGCTTCCAAGGTCTGCAGCTTTAACTTGTTCTTGGGAAATAAATTGCTTTATAACAGGAACAGGTGCAAGGCTATCAAGAAAATGCTTTACTATTAACTCTTCTCCGGTTGCTCCAACCAGTTTCAAAGTTGGATTAAAACGCATGAGACAATCATAATAGGTGAGCATTTTTTCCAATTTTTTATCATCTAAAAGAGATGAATCTATCTGTCTTAACCCTTCTGCCAGTTTTACTATGAGAATATCTTCCATTTTACTTCCTGAGCCATACCATGAGAACAGTTATGTCTGAAACCCTTACACCTGAAATTCTTGAGGCCTGTCCAAGAGAAGAAGGTCTCACCTGTTTGAATTTTTCCCTTGATTCTGCAGAAATACCCTCTACTTTGTCGTAGTCAAAATCCTGAGGAATAAGGATGTTTTCCAAACGTGCAAACCTATCTACCTGGCGTTCCTGTTTTTTTATGTATCCGTCGTATTTTATTTTCAGTTCTGTCTGAGTCTTAATCTCTGTGCTGTAATCATTTATCTCAGGAATTACAGCTGCCATATCATTTAGTTTCACTTCAGGTATTTTCAAAGCGGCAAGAGCATTTCTCTTTTCATAACTTCTATGGGACAAAAGTTCCTGAAGGGCTTCTATCTTTGAAACCTTATCTCTGAGTTTCTCAAGTCTTTCACTGCTTGCAAGTCCCACTTCATAGCCAAGTTCTGTGAGCCTTTCATCTGCTGTATCGTGCCTTAAATTAAGACGGTACTCTGCCCTGCTTGTGAACATTCTGTAAGGTTCTTTTGTTCCCTTTGTTACAAGGTCATCTATAAGAACTCCAATGTAAGCCTGAGTCCTGTCAAGAACAAGAGGTTTGTCTCCCTTGAGTTTCTGACAGGCGTTGATTCCTGCAATGAGTCCTTGTGAAGCAGCTTCTTCGTAACCGCTTGTTCCGTTTGTCTGACCGGCAACAAAAAGGTTTTCAAGAACTTTGCTCTCAAGTGAATTCTTAAGCTGAAGAGGATTTAGATAATCATATTCAACGGCATAGGCAGGTCTCATGATTATTGCATCTTCAAGTCCCACAACAGAATGAATGAAATCATGCTGAACTTCTTCCGGAAGTGAAGAAGAAAGGCCGTTGAGGTACATTTCTTCTGTTCCAAGTCCCTCCGGTTCTACAAAAACCTGATGCCTGTCACGTTCAGGGAATCTCATTACCTTATCCTCTATTGAAGGACAGTACCTTGGACCCTTTCCTACAATTTTTCCACCGTAAAGCGGGCTTCTGTGAATGTTATCCCTAATAATTTGGTGAGTTGTGTTATTTGTATAAGTAATCCAACATGGCACCATTGGTCTTTCTACACTGTCATTCATAAAAGAGAACGGAACAATCTGTGAATCTCCGTCCTGTTTTTCCATTCTGTCTGTGTGAAGACTTGAAAACCTTACCCTTGCAGGTGTTCCGGTTTTTAATCTGCCTACATCAAAGCCTTTTTTTCTGAGGTTATCTCCAAGTCCTATTGCAGCTTCTTCTCCAAGTCTTCCTGCACTGTGGTCATATTCTCCTATGAAGATTCTTCCGTTCATGAAAGTTCCGGTTGTCAGAACCACAGCTTTTGATGTAAATCTTATTCCTCTTTGGGTTTCCACTCCACAGACTTTGGAGCTTTCTGTAAGCAAATCTGTCACCGTGTCCATGAAGAGGTTGAGGTTTTTCTGATTTTCAACTGTCTCTTTTGCCAAACGTGAATAAGAAAACTTATCTGCCTGGGCTCTTGGGCTTTGTACAGCAGGTCCTCTGCTTTGGTTAAGCATTCTGAACTGTATCATAGTAGAGTCTATAAGTTGCCCCATAGCTCCGCCAAGTGCATCTGTTTCCCTTACGAGATTTCCTTTTGCAAGTCCTCCCACAGCAGGATTGCATGACAGTCTTCCTATTGCATCAAGGCTTTGTGTTATGAGAAGTGTCTTAAATCCTATTCTTGCAGATGCAAGGCAGGCTTCTATTCCTGCATGTCCTCCGCCTATTACTATGATATCGTAATCCATTGTTTTCTCCGGTTATTTGCCTACACAGAAGTTTTCAAATATTCTGTCCAATATGTCTTCTGTAGAGACTTCTCCGGTTATCTCTCCCAGTGCTTCAAGGGCTTCCTGAATATCCAATGAGATTAAATCTACCGGAAGGTTTGCATTATTTGCACAAAGGGCTGCGTTTAAACTGTCCTTTGCTCTTTGCAAGAGCTGTCTCTGTCTTTCATTTTCTATAACAACTGTAGCAGAAACTTCTGTATCTGTACCTTGTCCCAAATGTTTTGCTATCTCTTCTTTTAACTTGTCAAAACCGGCTGATGTTTTTGCAGAAACAGACAGCCATCCGTCTTTTTCTATCTTGTTTGCATCGGTCTTGTTTATGACTTTTATGGTTCTGGGGTCTTCTGTGAGGTCTTTGTCCGGAGTTGTCATGTCTGTGGCGTCTTGAAGGTAAATGATGATTTGGGCGTCTTCAAGGACTTGCCGGCTTCTTCTGATGCCTTCGTTTTCTATGTCGCAGTCGCTGGTTCTGAAGCCTGCCGTGTCATAGAGGGTAATTGGGATTCCGTCAAGTGTGCATTGTGCTTCTATGTAATCTCTTGTAGTGCCGGCTGTGCTGCTTACTATGGACCTGTCTTGTTTGAGAAATAGGTTGAACAGTGAGCTTTTGCCGGCGTTTGTGTTTCCTGCCAAGACTACTTTTGCTCCTTGACTGAAGAGTCTTCCCGTGCTGTAGGTGTCAAGTATTCTGTCTATATCTGTTATTGCTTTTCTGACTTCCTCTGCAGGGAAAGATACGTCTTCTGAGATTTCGTCTTCTGCATAATCAAGCTGGACTTCAAGAACTCCCATAACCTGCGTGACTGTGTCTGAAATTGCTTTAATTTGCTTAAAAAGTGTTCCGGAGAGTCTTTCTATTGCGCTTTCACGGGCTTTTTGCGCCTTGCTGTTTATAAGCTCGTTTACTGCTTCTGCCCTTGTAAGGTCCATTTTTCCTGACATAAAGGCTCTGAGTGTAAATTCTCCCCTGCCGGACTGTCTGAATCCAAGTTTCTCAAGCACTGCAAGAATGGCTTTGACAACTTCAAGACCGCCGTGACATGAAATTTCAACTGACTCCTGTCCTGTGTATCCGTGTCCGTCTTTGTAAACGGTTGCAACTACTTCATCTACTGTTTTTCCATTGTCTTTAAAGCGGCAGAACACTGCAGAATTTGTAGGATATGAAGAGATTTTGTTTTTGCACACAAGGGTATTTTCAAGAGCTTTGATACAGCCTTCTCCGCTTATTCTTATTACGGCAATTGCCCCTGTTGCCCATGGTGTTGCGAGTGCATAGATTATGTCCTGAGTGTCATATTTCACGGTAGATAAATTACTACAAAAGCTTTAACATTACAATCATGAACAAAGACATAGCAAAAGCAAGAAGCTCCCTTTATATGAATATACGTAAATACTTTCTGGGTAAGGATTATCTGGAGGTAGAAACGCCAACTCTTTCCCCTGATTTAATTCCGGAGGCAACAATAGACAGTTTTGCCACAACTTTCATAAATGAATTTATGGGCAGCTCTGAGATGTATATGATACCGTCTCCTGAGATTTTCATGAAAAAAATGATAAGTCAGGGATACGGAAGTCTTTTTCAGATTTCAAAATGCTTCAGAAATTGTGAACAGCTTGGGAATATTCACAATCCGGAGTTTTCCATGCTTGAATACTATACTGTTGGCTTTGATGAAACAGATTCCATTGGTCTGACTCAGGATTTCATTAAAGCTACTGCTCTGGACGGTACTCCTGCCTGTGTTCTGGCAGATTTTGAAGTTATGACTATGAGAGATGCCCTCATGCGTTATGCAGACAACACAGATCTTAATCTTCTTCAAAAGCCTTCTGATTTAATTGCAAGGGCAAGGGAACTTGGGCTTAGTGTTCCTGAAAGAGAGAGCTGGGACGACACATTTAACCGTATCTTCCTTACATTTGTAGAACCAAATCTTCCTACAGACCACCCTGTTCTTCTTAAGGACTATCCAAAACAGATAGAGTGTCTGGCAAAGCAGGAGGGTTATTACAGAAGAAGGTGGGAGCTTTACATAAACGGAATAGAAGTTGCCAATTGTTATCTTGAAGAAGATAATATAGAAATTATACAAAATTACTATAAGGAAGAAGCTGCAAAAATGGCTTCTGAGAGAATTTCAAACGGAAAGGTTATTCCGGATACAGATGAGTCTTTTGCAGAAATCTTCTCAACTTTCCCAAAGTGCAGCGGAGTTGCCATTGGACTGGACAGACTTCTCATGGCAGAACTTGGAATCAAGGACATAGACGAGGTTCTTTCATTCCCGTTCTCAAAGATGATAAAGTAAGGGTAAGACATGATTTACGGAATAACGGGTAAAATAGCCTCCGGGAAAAACTACATTGCCTCAATAATCCAGACAAAGGGAATAGAAGTCCTTGATTTGGACACAATGGCAAAAGATTCATACGAAATTCTTGGAGAAAGCATAAAACGCGAATTCGGTACAACAGACAGAAGAAAGATAGCTTCAATAGTCTTTACAAACCAGACTCGTCTCTGCGCCTTGGAAAATATAATTTACCCATATATCACGGAACAGATTCTTGAACACGAAAAGGAAACGGACAAGCCTTTCTTCATAAACGGCGCCTTAATCAGAAGAGCGGGTCTTGATAAGCATTGCAAGGCAATAATTTATGTAGAGGCCTCTTTAAAGTTAAGATACACCAGAGCCGCCCGTCGCAACGCAATCTCAAAAGAAGAATTCATTGCACGTGACAAGTCCCAAAACGACGTAGATTACGTCACAAATGCCTACCAATGTCCAATAGAGGAGATAGTCAACGAGCAAAACACTCACTTAAAGACCGATGTAAACAATGTGCTTAAAAAGCTGGGATTGGCAGATGCAATTACCCAAAAGGTTCATGATTTAGACCTTCCTGAACTTTCCGGAGAAAAGAAAGAGAAGAAAGAAGAGGTCATAAAGAAGAAGACTTCTTTGAAAAAGTATCTTATTCCGGCTCTGGTTGTTGGAATTGCCGTTGCCTTGGTCTTTCTTGCTCTTTCTTTTGTGCCTGAAAAAACTGAAGAAACTGCGCAGAACATTCAGTCTCCAATAGAAAAACCACAGATAGCTCAGGTTCTTGAAGAATTATCCGTAAGCGAAGAACCGCTTAAGGTTGTTCTTCCGCAGGAAGTATCGGTCTTGCAAGAAGAACAAAAACAGGTCGTGCAGAAAACTGTTCCTGTAATTAAGGAAATTAAGGAAACTGTTCAGAAACCTCACCTTCTCAAACCTGCCGTAATCAATGGCTACCGGACAGAGAAAGAAAACAGAAGAAAAGCTGTTTTTGACAATTTGCCGTCAGATTTAAAACAGGCGGTTTCAGAATTGCCTTAGCCTTAGTTAATCCGGGTATTCTCTTTCTTCGTTGTATAGAGTCCTGAATTTCCAAGTTCCCTCTGAATGGGATATCACATAAGAACCGCAGAGTGGAATTTTTCCTCCTCCCTGGGGCAAATCCAAAGTATAATTTGGCATGGCAAGACCGCTGAGTCGTCTTCTAAGTTCCTGCTCTATTTCCATTCCTTTCTGAATAGGAACTCTAAACTCTGAAGTTCCCGTTACAAGGTCTCCCTGAAAGAGATAGTAAGGTTTTATTCTTGCAAACAGAAGTTCGTTGCAAAGCATCTCAAGAGTATCTGCGTCATCATTAACTCCTTTGAGCAGAACAGTTTGGTTCATTGCAGGAATACCGGCATCTATGAACTTTGCACAGGCTTTAACAGATTTTTCTGTAAGCTCTCTTGGGTGGTTAAACTGAGTAAGAAGGTAAAATGGTGCAGTATTATGTTTTTTAAAAATGCCAACAAGGTCATCTGTTATTCTGTCCGGATTAACCACAGGAACCCTAGTACAGATTCTTATGATGAGCTTTGGGGATGCCTCTCTGAACTTTTCTATGTAAGAATCCAGCATTTGGTCACTTAGAGTGAGAACATCTCCTCCTGTCATAAGCATTTCTTTTACTTCACTGTGTTTTTTCAAATAGTCACAGGCTTTGTTGACATCATCTTCTGTTGCAGGTCCCATCATAGAACCTGTGAATCTTCTTCTGAAACAATGTCTGCAATACTGGGCGCAGATATCTGTTGTAAGAAAAGCCACCCTGCTTTGGTAACGGTGAATAAGGCGTTCTCCATGACTGTGTTCTTTCTCTGCCAGAGGGTCATCTGATTCTTTTTCAAGCTCAGTATTTTCAGAAGACAAAGGAAAAACCTGTCGTCTCAGAGGGTCATTTGGGTTGTCTGAATCTATTAATGACAGGTAGTAATCTGTTATGAGAACAGGAACAGATATTGGGCTTTCCTTCCATGAAAGTTCTTTTTCCGTAAGTACAAATTTTTTACTTAATTCTTCTAAAGATGTTACTGCCATAGCAAAAAAAATAAGGGCTGTGATTAAACCACAGCCCTGAAAAAATAGCCGGAATAATCAACCGGAATAATCAGTCGTTGACTCTTTCCAGATACTCTCTTGTTTCTGTATTTACTCTAATCTTCTCGCCCTGCTTGATGAAGATAGGAACTCTTACTCTGAGTCCTGTCTCTGTTGTGACGAACTTTGTTGCACCCTGAACTGTATCTCCCTTGATTGCTTCTTCTGCTTCTGCAACTTCGTAAACAACCTTTGAAGGAATCTGGATGTCAAGAATTTCTTCGTTAAAAACTGTACAGCGGTATGTCTCGCCTTCTTTCATAAGAAGTTCATAATGATCAAAGTTTCCCATTGGAACAGTAACGTCATCAAATGTATCTGAATTCATCATGTGGAACATTTCGCCGTCATTATAAGAATACTGATAATCAAGTGTTTCAACGTTAATATCTTCTACAGAATCCTGGCTCTTGATTGTCTCTGAAAGTGTCTGTCCTGTTGTTGGGCTCTTGAGCTTAAGACGTACAAATGCACTTCCCTTTCCCGGGTTAACAAACTCACGTTCTACACAGATAAACGGCTGACCTTTGATAAGAAGAGCTGTACCCTTATCAATCTGTCCTGCTTTAATCATAAATATCACCTCTGATTTTATTAAAATAATAGTTAAATCCTCGCAGATATTAACATAAGACTATATACATTGACAAGAGCAAAGCCTAGATAAAACTTGTATATGAGCTACTGGTGCATTTCTCCCCAAGTACTTCCTGTTTCCATACTTACTCTTAGAGGAATGCTTAGTTTTGTGGTATTTGTCATGCAGTTTACCACCAATTCTTTCATGGCTTTTTCTTCTTCTTCGGGAACTTCAAAAATGACTTCATCATGAACCTGCAGAAGCATTTTGCTCTTGAGGTTCTGCTCTTTCATTTTCTTATGTATCTCAATCATTGCAGCTTTCATTATCTCTGCTGCGGTTCCCTGAATAACAGTATTAACGGCAACTCTTTCTGCACTTGCTATAACTGCTTTATTTGACATTTGCATCTCCGGAATATACCTTATGTGTCCAAGCCTTGTTTTTACAAATCGGTCTTCTTTTGCCTTGGCTTTGACTGTTGCAATAAAGTCTCTTACTCCTGAGAATCTGTCAAAATATGAGTCTATAAAATTCTGAGCTTCTTTTCTGGAGATTTTTAGGTCATGTGCCAACGAGAATGCGCTCATTCCGTACATTATTCCAAAGTTTATTGTCTTTGCCATTCTTCTCTGCTGAGGCGTGACCATTTCCGGGAAAATATCAAAAACAAGAGCTGCGGTGGCCTTGTGAATATCTTCTCCTTCTTCAAAAGCTTTCATGAGTGCTTTATCTTGACTAAGATGGGCAAGTACAACGAGTTCTATTTGTGAATAGTCTGCAGACATTAGGATACAGCCTTTTTTTGGCACAAATGCATCTCTTATTCTTCTGCCTTCTTCTGTTCTTATAGGTATATTCTGAAGATTTGGGTTTTTGCTTGAAAGTCTGCCTGTTGCTGTTCCTGTCTGGATGAATGATGTATGTATCCTTTGAGTTTGTGGATTTATCATCTGGGGCAAAGCAACTACGTATGTAGAAAGCAGTTTTGTCAATCCTCTGTATCTGAGTATCATGGCAGGAACCGGATCTTCTCCCATATCTGCTAAATCCTGAAGTACATCTCCATCTGTGGAGTATCCGTTTTTTGTTTTCTTCTGTGCAGGTAGTTTTCTTTCTGTAAATAGTACTTCCTGGAGTTGCTTTGGGGAATTTATGTTAAAGGGGTGTCCGCATATTTCATAAATTGTCTTCTCTGTGTCCAGGCACTCTTTCTCAAGGTCTCTTCTAAAGGCATCCAGGCGTTGTCTGTCTAGAATTATGCCTTCTTTCTCCATTGCTGCCAAAACGGGAATGAGGGGCATTTCTATTTCATTGAAGACTTTGTCCAAACCGTTCTTGCTTAGTTCTTTTTTTAGTATGGGATATAATCTTCTGACGGCTTCTTCTTTGTCAAAATCCTTGCTTCCCAAGTATTTGTCACAAATGTCTTCAAGTTCATAGTGACTTGAATCGCTTGCTAGCAACCAAGAAGCAATTTCTATGTCAAAACCGGCTTTTTGTGTTTCGTCTTCTTTAAGTTTTTCTTTTAACCCATGTCCAATGAGGTTGTTTTTGTCATTTAGATTAAGATTTGGTTCTGCAACTTGTCCTAAGTTTTGTCCTGAGTCCTGTTCTGAGTCCTGTTCTAGTTTCTTTTCTGAGGAGGCAAGAGTATCTATGCTTTGTGTTTTTTTTGGCTCCTGAACTTGTCCCCCAAATTTCAGAGCGGCTTTTACGAGACTGTCAGAGCCCAGTTTTGCAAACTCGGAGACAGCATTTGTCCAATTGATATTTTTGATATTAAAGTTTTCAAAATCTTTATCTGATAGCTCAAACAGGTCATCTCTAAGAATTATAAGAGTTTTTGACAGCTCTATATGAGACCTTGCAGCCTCAAGCTTTTGTTGTATAGATTTTGTATAACTTTCTATGTTGTTATAAATGTCGTCTATGTGGTCTTTATCAGACAGCAGTTTTACTGCACCCTTGTCTCCTATTCCGTCAATACCGGGAACATTATCTGAACTGTCTCCTAAAATTGTAAGATAATCTACAATCTGATTTGGTCTTACACCAAAGATTTCTTCAACTTCTTTTTCATTGCAGAGTCTGTACTCTTTCTCGCCTTTTTTTGGAGGTCTCAGGGCAGAAACTCTTGGTCTTACAAGTTGAAGCAAGTCTTTGTCACCTGTAACCATTACAGTTTCTATGTCACAATTTTCCGCAGACTTTGCAATTGTGGCAATTATGTCGTCTGCTTCCATTCCAACACGGGCATAGTGGGCAATGTTCATTTTGTCCAGAATTCCTGTGATAACGGGAATCTGAGCATGAAGGTCTTCCGGAGTTTTCTCACGGTTTGCCTTGTAGAGATTGTACAGTTCGTGTCTGAATGTCTTTCCCTTGCTGTCCAAGGCAACTACCAGATAATCCGGATGGTACTGCCTTATGAGCATCATAATTGTATGAAAAAATCCGTAGACTGCAGAAACATTGTTTCCTTCTTTGTCTTTAAGTGGATTTGTAATAAAGGCAAAATAGCTTCTGTATATTTGCCCATATCCGTCTATGACAAAAACTTTTTTGTTTGCCATTACTTTCCCTTGATAATTTTGTCTACTTTTACAGAATTAATGGCATCTGTTACTTCAGAAGCTGCATTCGTAATTTCTTTTGCACCTTTGTTTCCCAAACTTGTACCAAAGAACTGCTGAGATTTTTCCGGCATGAACAAAAAAATGATAAAAAAAGACACTACTGCAAAAATAAAAGCCCATAAAAAGCCCTGACCTCTTCTCTTTGCCATAAAAACCTCCGTAATTGGTTTTATTATACACAATCGTCTAGCCATTTGCAAAATCTTGAAAAGTTCAGTCCAAAAACGGGAAACTGCATTTTGGACCTAAAAATTTCAGTCCAAAATAGTAAAGGACTGCAACCAAGTCTAAATGACTTTTGTTACAGCCCCACTCTCGCTTATATGTTGCTATATGTCGTTTTATTAAAAATGATACATTACTCTTAAGCCACCTGTTGTTCCCATGAGGTAACCCATGAAACCTTCTGAAACTTTTCCAAGTTCAAAGCTCTCAAGTGAAATATCTGTAGGAACAATGGCGTAAGCACCCAAAGAAATAGGACCAAGTTTGAAATCTGCGGAAACTTTCAAATCCATAGTTGCATTCTTAAAATCTTTGAATTCCACTTTGCTGCACTTATAGTCTGATGCATTATATGATCTCAAACTGAAGTCAGAATCTACAGTTCCGTTTTCCTGGAAATTCATATCAAATGTGTATGAATAACCTGCACCAAGCCCAAGACGTACAAAGAAGATATCAAATGCCAATCCACCGCCGAGGAATCCTGAAGAACAGAATGAACCTGCCTCTGCCTTTGATTCAAATTTTGTAACATCTATAGATGCGTTAACATCAAGAATAAAAGCTTTAACGTCAAAAGCTACTCCCGGGATGACGTCAGTTGGTTTGAAGTTGTAAGTCTTTACATCTTCAACAGTCTTAAGAAGCTCATCTCCCATTGGTTTGTACTTTGCGTCAATACCAATTGCAATATCAAAAAGACCTATTGCAAAAAGACTTGCAGGAATAATTGCTATGATTAATAAAACTACGATAAATTTCTTCATTTTCTGTTTCCTCGTTTTTTGTTTTCACTCAATATAACAAGCATCAAAAAAGAAGGTTACAAAAAAAATCAAAATTTTTTTGATAACTGAAGTAATACTTTGTGTATTATACCGCAAAGGCAAGTTCAGAATTTACAAAGGAGATTTGTGAAGTGCCTCTATTTGAGATATTTCTTTATCAGCAAATCTACATATTGTGTATTGAGAGACCGTTCAGAAGTCTCCATTGTCACTATTAGGTTTTCCCCTTCAAAAATACCGTTTTCTGCATAGGTCTCAAGTTTTCCCAGTGCAGAAGCACAGTATTTTTTGTCGTCCATTCTTCCAAAGTGTTCCCAATAATACTCTTTGCCTGTTCTTGTATTCAGAACTTTAAAATCTGGATACCATTCAAAAAATTGTCCCAAATATTCGTCTGCCAGCATTAACGGAGCTTCATAGTGATACGGGATTCCTTCTATATATAACCTGTCAGCTATTATCAGCTCACTTTTTGACCTTACCCGTTCCCCGTTTTTTGTAATGAATTGCTCCTTAGGTGTTTCCTTATCACTTCTTGGCTTTTCCATCCAAATCTCAAAGCGCTTCTTGTCAATTGCTACATCCAACGGTTCATAAGGTTTAATGAGATGCCTTTTATCTTTTGGAATTTTTAGAAACACTTTCTCAAAATCTGTTTTCTTTTTGTAAAGCGTCTGAATCCTTGTAAGAATTGTTTTTTCCTTAAGGGCAGTTTTTTCCAGCTTCTCCAAATACCCCTTCTCTTCCAACAGAGCCACGGTTTCTTCATCATGAGTTATGTATTTTGTTTTAACATCACGAGTTGAGCTAATGCAAACGTACTTTTTGTACCCTCTTTCATTTCTTATCTGAAGGCTGCAGTCCGGCATTTTTTTCAACTTTTTCCGAGCATACTCCAAAGCTTTTTCAACTTTTGCCAACTCTTCTTCTATAAGTTTTTCAACGGTCATGGCTAATTTTAACATAGGTGCAAGTCCTTTTGCAGACCTTTTTTTCATTTTTGTTAAAAAACACTGCAATTTTGCAGACTTTTTTTTGATTTTTGAAAATTTAGTCTGCAAGAGAGCAAAAAAAAGACCGAGGCAGGGCAAAGCGCCCACAACAAGACAAGGAATCTGCAAGGGAGCAAAAAGAAGACCGAGGCGGGGCAAAGCGCTCGCAACAAGGCAAGGAATCTGCAAGGGAGCAAAAAGAAGGTCGAGGCGGGGCAAAGCGCGCAACAAGGCAAGGAGGCTACAGGGGGATTAAATCAGGGAGTTGTCCAGTTCTCGCTGCCAGGCATCTGCAAAAGCATCACTTGGCATTGACCAGGAGCCTCTTGGAGAAAGGGATATTGGGCCAACTTTTGGGCCGTCCGGCAGACAGGAACGCTTGAATTGCTGAGCAAAGAATCTTCTGGTAAAAGTTTTGAGCCATTTTAGAATTGTTTCTTCTGAATACTCATCTTCAAAGACATATTTTGCCAAACGCAGAATCTTGCTTGGAGAACTTGAATGAACAAGCATGTGCCAGATAAAGAAGTCATGCAACTCGTAAGGACCAACCAAATCTTCCGTGGCCTGTGAACCACCAGGGATAAGCTCCGGAGAAATTGGAGTGTCAAGGATGGAGTATAAAGTATTGATGAGAACCTCGTTGTCTGAGTTATCTGCATAATTCTTTACGAGACTTCTTACAAGAGTTTTAGGGACACCGGCATTCACCCCGTACATAGACATATGATCACCATTGTAGGTGGCCCAACCCAAAGCCAACTCGCTGAGGTCTCCCGTTCCTATTACAAGACCGTTGTTCATATTGGCAATATCCATGAGAACCTGAGTTCTTTCTCTTGCCTGAGCATTTTCAAAAGTGGTGTCGTAAATGTTATCTGAGTGTCCTATATCTTCAAAGTGACGAGACACAGATAAACCTATATCCACAGTTTTAATTGTACAACCCAGACACTGTGCAAGAACTACTGCATTACTTTTTGTTTTCTCTGTAGTGCCAAAACAAGGAAGGGTAATACAGACAATATTCTCCCTGCTCTTTGCCATCATATCAAATGCAGTAACTGCAACCAAAAGAGCCAAAGTAGAATCCAAACCGCCACTGAGTCCAATAACCGCAGTCTTGGAATGAGTATGAAGAATTCTGTGCTTTAACCCAAGTGCCTGAAGCCTGATAACTTCAGAACAATACTGCTCCCTTTCTGTTTCATCTTCAGGAATGAAAGGAGATTTTGAAAAATGCCGTGTTAACTGAGTATCTCCCATTTCTATGTCAAAACCTGTGAAACAGACACTTGAACAACAGGTATCACAAAATGCACCGCCGGTTCTTCTGCCGTTTTCCAAAGCCAGAACATCTATTTCTGAAATTAAAACAGAGTCTGTCTCAAATGAAGAAGCAAGAAGCACTTCCCCGTTTTCAACAATTGCATTGTCTGCTGTAAAAACCAAGTCTGTTGTACTTTCTCCCTCACCGGCATCTGCATGGACAAATGCACATTTGAGTTTTGAACTTCTCTCCTTAAGAGAAGAAAGAAGCTTATCACTTTTTCCCGGAAGACCCTCTTTTGAATCCAGATGGACAATAACAGTGGCAGAGGCAGAGCAAAGCCAAGAATCAGGAGAACAGGCAAGGTCATAATCAGTACCAAGCTCGCAGGCAAATCTAAAACTTCCAAGGCTGGAACAGGTAAAAATCTGATTCTTGCCAAACTTGAAAACACTGTCTGCAAATTCAATGGAAACATCATCTTTTGGGGCAGGAGAAAACCATCTTGCTTTTGATAACACAGGCTTCTGCTGAGGAACTATGCCCAGAACCTTTGAATCAGAAGCAACCAATGCACAATTGTACAAACTGCCGGAATACTCAAAAGGAAGACCAAAGACTACTACCATGTTACTTGGAACATTTTCAACAATTCTTGCAGCTTCCTGCTTTGCTTCATCCATAAGTGCAGTCTGAAAGAAAAGATCTCCACAAGTAGCAGAAGTAAGACATAGTTCCGGAAAAACAAGAAGATGCACTCCTTCTTCACTTGCTTTTTCAATAATTGAAATCATTTTGTCTGCATTGTTTGAACAATCTGCAACTTTAACCAAAGGTGTCACTGCGGCTGTTTTTATGAAACCATGTCTCATTTGTTAATCTCCCAAGTTCCTCTTTAAGAAATTTTAATTAAGTAGACAGCTCTATTCAAGTTAAACATAAAAATTGTATACTCGGACTATATGGGTAGTGCAATTAACAAATACTTTGGAGATAAAAAATTTTACAAATACGTACTTGCAATAGCCCTTCCAATTCTGGCCCAAAATGAAATCACAAACTTTGTGAATATGCTGGACAACGTAATGGTAGGACGTATAGGTACAGAGCAAATGAGCGGTGTATCTATAGTCAATCAGCTCATTTTCATCTACAACCTCTGTATCTTTGGAGGTCTTTCCGGTGCCGGAATTTTCACTTCTCAATACTACGGACAAAACGACCTTGAAGGCATAAGAAATACATTTAGATTTAAACTCATTCTGGGTATTATTCTTACAGCCTTGGCATTTGTCATCCTTGAAAACTGGGGAAGCATCTTAATTGGACTTTTCTTAAACGGAAACAATGACGGCGGAGACTTGGAGGCAACCTTAATATACGGCCTAGATTACATGAACATAGCCATCTGGGGACTTATTCCGTTCATGGTGCTTCAGGTTTACTCAAGCACATTAAGAGAATGTGGAGAAACCGTTGTCCCAATGCGTGCAAGCTTTGTTTCGTTTTCCATCAACCTTGTCTTCAATTATTTCTTAATCTTTGGAAAACTGGGATTTCCTTGTCTTGGAGTGAAGGGTGCGGCAATTGCCACAGTTCTGTCAAGATTTGTAGAAGTTGCCATTGTTGTAGTTCATTCACATAAAAACATTATAAAATATGAATTCATAAAGGGCCTTTACAGAACTTTAAGAGTACCTGGAGCAATCACAAAAAAGATAATAGTAAAAGGAATGCCCCTCTTGTTTAACGAACTTATGTGGTCAAGCGGGCAGACAACTTTAAATCAGGCATACTCACTCAGAGGTCTTAATGCAGTAGCAGCCTTTAACATCTCCTCTACAATATCAAATCTTTTTAACGTAATAATTTATTCAATGGGAACTACAATAGGGATAATAGTTGGAAAACTTCTGGGAGCAGGAGATTTGGACGAAGCTGTAGATACAGACAGAAAATTAATTGTTTTCTCTATGTCGCTCTGTACAGCCGCCATGGTTTTTACAGTTCCGCTTGGAAGAGTGTTCCCTATGATTTACAACACAAATGAAACCGCCAGGGAAATAGCAAAAACAGTTATAACACTGCAGGCAGTTCTTCTGCCGTTTGGTGCTTTTAAAAATGCCACGTACTACACACTGCGCTCAGGCGGAAGAACATTAATCACAACAATGTTTGACTGCGGAATGGTTTGGATAATAAGCGTTCCAATTGCCTTTGTTTTAAGTAGATATACAAACTTAAGCGCCCCTTTGATTTTTGCAGCGGTACAGGCGGGGGAAATCTTCAAATGTGTGCTTGGTTTAATCCTTGTAAAAAAGAAAACATGGATACAGAATATTGTGACGGAATAAAAACATGAAAATGAATAAAGAAAAGATGAAAGAAGTTTTTGACCAAATCAAAGCTTCTGAGAAAATAATAATCTCAAGACATATAAGACCGGACGGAGATGCAATTGGCTCTTCAATGGGCCTTTGCCTCATATTAAGAGAGAGCTTTCCTTCCAAGAAAATTTATTTAATGAACGAAGATTATTCAGACACATTCTCCTTTCTTGGCAATGAAGACACCCCTCAAACCCAATCTTTCTACGAAGACTCCCTCATGATTGTCACAGACACAGCAACTCAAGACCGAATCTCAAACAAAAACATTGGCAAAGCAAAAAGAACTATCAAAATAGACCATCATTTTGAGGTCCAGACCTACGGAGATATCTCCTGGGTTCAGAGCGAATGTTCATCTACCTGTGAAATGATTGCCACTTTTCAGGAAGAATTCAAGTCAGAATTACATCTGACAAAACAAGCAGCACAGTGCCTTTATACCGGTATAATCACAGACAACGGCAATTTCAAATACAAAGGTACGGACGGAGACACCTTAAGAACAGCCGCAAAACTTGCAGACACAGGCATAAGCCTTCAGTTTATTCATTCCCACATAGATTTACAGGAACCTCAAACCATTAAATTCCAGTCTTATGTCTTAAACCATATGAAACTTACGGAAAACGGCGTTGCCTATGTGTACATTTCACAAAAGACTCAGAGCCGCTACAACCTTAACAGAGAACAGGCAAGCGACAGTGTTCAGTACATAAGCAACATAAAGGGCATATACATTTGGGTTGCATTCATAGAAAACAAAGATGCAACAATAAGGGCAAGAGTAAGATCAAGAGAAATAAACATCATTGACCTGTCTTCACGTTACGGCGGAGGCGGTCATGCAAATGCCTGCGGAGCAACTTGCCACAACAAAAAAGAAGTTAAGGCCTTTGTCTCAGAAGCAGACGAAATTGTAAAAAACTACAAGCTGGCAACAAAATGAACAATATTCTCTTAGGTGAAATACTCGCCCTTCTTGCAGCTTCTACAGGCTGTGTCTCTTCTATCATAATCAGTAATCTTGGCAAGAAAATAAACTCTACACTTATTGGCTATGTCAGAATGTTAATAGTCACTCCAATAATGATAGTCTTTGCCCTTATTACAGACGGACCTATACTCTTACAAACACACTTTTCTGATTTAATCTGGATAATTATTTCCGGAGTAATAGGTTTTTTTATCACAGATATATTCTTCTTTAAAGCACTTACCCTGGCCGGGCCACAGCAGACAAATGTAATAATGTGTTTCACACCTGCTCTTTCTACGGTTTTGTCTATCTTGTTTTTTTCGGAATTGCCTACAGGCAAACAATTTGCAGGGATTGCCCTTACAATAGCAGGAATACTCATCATGGTTTTACAGGACTTTGACAAAAAAGGTTCATGGCTTTCTTACGGGCTATTATGTGCAATTTTGGCATCTGTGTTTCAGAGCGGTTCAGATTTAGCTGCAAAAGCTTCTGTGACAAACATTCCATACATTACTGTTGCGTCTCTCAGAGGTGTTTCAGGTACTGTTGCATGGCTTATTTATGTTCCTTTTGTCAGAAAAAAACTTTTTGTTGATATGCCTGTTTTAAAAACGCCAAAGAACTTTATTCTCCTCACAATATCTGTTTTAGTCTCAACATGGCTTGGTACAACAATGGCAATGGGTGCTTTAAAATATGCCCCTGCAGGAATTGCAACAAGTTTAAAGCAAATAACTCCAATACTTCTTCTTCCCTACGATTTTTTTGTTCTCAAGAAACGTTCTCTTCAAAGCATCATAGGTACTTTCATAGCCGTAACAGGTGTAATTCTCATTTTCTCCTGAATTCGCTTACAAATAATAAGAATTAGAGTTACAATATTCTTATAGGAGAAATTACTCATGGCATATACTAAGACTTTACCTAATTGTGCAATTTCACGTTGGGATGACCCAAACGAAATCAAGGCAGCATTAAAGAAGCTCACACAGGAGCCAATCTGGGAAGTCAATGATGATTATTATAACAATGAGATTTTGAAGTACTATGATGAAAAGTGCAAAACCTCAAAGGCAATATTTGAAGAGGCAAAGAATTTCATTCCAGGTGGAGTTCAGCACAATCTTGCATTCAACAAGCCGTTTCCAATTTCTTTCACAGAAGCAAACGGAGCCTATCTTAAAGACAAAGACGGCAATACTTATATAGATTTTCTTCAGGCAGGAGGACCTACAATTCTTGGCTCTAACTACCCTTCTGTCAAAGAAGCTGCAATAAATCTTTTAAACACCTGTGGTCCTGTCACCGGACTTTTGCATGAATCAGAATTAATGCTTGCCAAAGAAATTAACAAGCATATGCCAAATGTAGAAATGTTCAGAATGCTTGGCAGCGGAACAGAATCTGTAATGGCTTCTATTAGAATTGCAAGAATTGCAACAGGCAAAAAGCGTGTAATAAAAGTTGGCGGAGCCTATCACGGTTGGTCAGATCAGATGGTTTACGGTCTCAAGATTCCTGGTTCAAGGCATCTTCTTGAGTCTCACGGTATTCCGTCTTCTGCTTATGGAACTACAGATGAAGTAAGACCAAATGACCTTAATATGCTTGAAGCCATGCTTAGAAGAAACCGTCTTCTTGGCGGAACTGCAGCTGTTTTGGTAGAACCTGTTGGCCCGGAATCAGGAACAAGACCGGTTGCTTTTGAGTACAATAAGGGAGTGCGTTCTCTTTGTGACAAATATGGTGCTTTGTTAATCTTTGATGAAGTAGTAACAGGCTTTAGAGTTGCCCTTTCCGGCGCCCAAGGATTATTTGACGTTAAACCGGATCTTACTGTCTTTGGAAAGATTGTTGCCGGTGGCTATCCTGCAGCCGGAGGTGTTGGCGGAAAGAAAGAATATGTTCGCATTATGGCTGCAGGTCTTGGAAACAAGGGGCATAAAGCCTATGTTGGCGGAACTTTGGCAGCAAATCCTCTTTCTGCTCTTTGCGGTTACACTGCAATCAGGGAAATAGAAAGAACTAATGCCTGTGAAGTTGCCGGTCGTGCAGGTGACAGACTTACAGACGGTCTTAAGGCTCTTATCAATAAGTACGGTCTTCCTTTTGTTGCTTACAATCAGGGTTCTATTTGTCACTTAGAATGTACTGCAGCCATGAGTTTTGATTTCTCTTCCATGAACATTTTAAAATCTGTAATTGGCATTCTCAAAAACAAAGACATGATGTATGAGAGAAAGGACTCAATGGAAAGAATGGGTGCAGCTTACATGGCAAACGGTATTGTAACTCTTGCAGGCTCAAGGCTTTACACTTCCCTTGCAGACACAGATGAAATCATTGATGAAGCACTCAACCGTTTTGATAATGTCTTCAAGCACGTAGTTAAAACTTCCAAGTGCAAATCTACCGGCAGAGATTGAAATTATCAATCTCTGCACAAAGGTTTTTCAAAAAACCACTTTTTGGGGTGAAAAATGGCAAAAAGAGTGAAAACGACAGCTTTTTGTTCAAAAAATCAAGAAAAAGAGTGAAAATTAAATAATTTACTGTTTTAAAAAACTTTGCAAACCAAAAACAGAAAGCATACTAAGTTCTTCGGAAAGGTTTTCTATTGGTATCTTTCTTCCTTCTCTGAGCCAATTCTGATAACAGCTAATCATTCCGGAAATATTGAAATCAACAAGAATCTCAAGCTTTTTGTCAGGCATATCAAGCTTTGATTTAAGCTCTTTGACAACCAGCATTTTTATAGAATCCACAAACTTAGTCAAAAGCTTGTCATTACCTTTCATACTGAGCGTTCTTGCAAAAATAAAAGAATCATGCTCAGTTACAGTCTTCAAAACAGAAAGAATCACCATTGGGTCAGAAAAGAAATTATAAGCATCTATATTAAGAACAAGCTCACCTATTGTGGTTATGATGTCATCTTCTATCTCATCTACAAGGTCAAAAATACCGTTATAGTGTGAATAAAAAGTCTTTCTGTCTATTAAAGCCAAATTTGCAATCTCTGAAATAGAAATCTGATTCAATTCTTTACTTTGAAGCAACTGAAGAAATGCATTTCTTATGGCAGTTTTAGTCTTCAATACTCTAAGATCCTTTGGGTTAATGACGTTTTTCATACAGACTCCTCAAATTTTGCAAAACTGTGGATTAACTCTCTTTTCCTGCTTTTTTGTCCTTCCTGCAGAACCTCTGAACATGATAATACACACATGTTACTTAAGTCTACAACTGAGAACTTTAACAATGAAAAACTTTCAGAATGGAGCTTTAAATGGATTTATTTGAAAAATGCTTTGATTTCAAAAAACCAAACGAGTACAGGGAAAAAGGAATTTATCCATATTTTCATTGCCTTGAAACACGTCAGGACAAAGAAGTAGTTATGGAAGGTCAGAAAAAGATAATGCTTGGGTCTAATAATTATCTGGGACTCACGACCTGTCCGCAGGTTTTGGAAGCAGCACAGCAGGCACTTGCCAAATACGGAACAGGATGCTCAGGCTCAAGATTTATGAATGGAACATTAGACTTGCATCATGAGCTGGAAAATGAACTGGCAGACTTTTTGAATAAAGAAGCAGTAATGACATTTTCTACAGGCTTCATGTCCAATTTGGGAACTATAAGTGCAATTGTAGGAAGACACGATTATATAATCTGTGACAAAGAAAACCACGCCAGCATATATGACGGATGCAAGCTTAGTTACGGAACAATGCTGCGCTATAACCACAGTGACATGGCTATGCTGGAAAAACAACTTCAGAAAGTACCAAAAGATTCTGGTTGCCTTATTGTTACAGATGGGATTTTCAGTATGAGAGGAGATATAGCAAAACTGCCTGAAATAGTTGCACTTGCAAAAAAATACGGTGCAAAAGTCATGGTAGATGATGCACATGCTCTGGGAGTAATAGGAGAAGGAGGAAGAGGAACTGCCAGTTATTTTGGACTGGAAAAAGAAGTTGATATCTACATAGGAACATTCTCAAAATCTTTGGCAAGTCTTGGCGGTTATATGGCAGCAGATTCAACTATTGTAGATTATGTAAGGCACACAAGCAGACCTTTTATCTTTTCTGCAAGCTTACCACCTGCAAGTACCGCAAGTGCTTTGGCAGCCTTAAGATATCTGAGAAAAAACCCTAATCTCACACAAAAACTTCAGAGCATATCTGACTACACCAGAAAAGCATACGAAAAAAACAACATAGCTTTTTACAAAGGAACAACCCCTATTGTTCCAATATACACAAAAGACGCAGAATACACATTAAGACTCTCATCAAATCTGTTCAAAGCGGGAGTGTACGTAAACCCTGTCTTGCCACCTGCAACACCGGAAAGTGAATGCCTTTTAAGGACCAGTCTCATGGCAACTGTAACAGAAGACCTTGTAGACAGAGCAGCAGAAATAATCTCAGAAGAGATAAGAAAGATAAATGCAAATGAATAAAAGAGTTTTTCAATACGGAAAAGAAGTGCTTATTACAGGAGCATCAAAAGGAATTGGACTTGAAACTGCAAAAATGCTCTCAGATTTTGGTTTTAACGTTTTTGCCTTAGCCAGACACAAAGGCCCCTCTTTACCAAATGTCACATGGCTTCAAGCAGATGTCACAGATACAGACGCACTCACAAAAGAACTTTGCAAGATAGAAAAGCTTCAGATTGTAATTCACTGCGCAGGGATGGGAATATCCGGTTCTGCAGAGCAAACTCCTCAGGAAGCTGCAAGAAGACAGATGGAAGTAAACTATTTTGGAGTTCTGAATGTAAACAGAATCATACTTCCAAAACTGAGACAAAACAAAAAATCACTTGTACTCATAACAAGCTCAGTTGCCGGAATAATACCAATTCCATACCAAAGCCATTACAGTTCTTCCAAATATGCCCTTGAAGCCTATGCAGAAGCCCTATCTATGGAAGCAAAACAATTTGGAGTAAGAGTTTGCATTGTAGAACCAGGTGACACAAAAACCTCATTCACAGCGTCCAGAACCCATGATGAGCCACAAGACTCCCCTTACCTCACAAGCTGTGAAAAAGCAGTTTCAAAGATGGAACGAGACGAACAAAACGGAAAAGACCCATCCTCTGTAGCCAAAGAATTCTGCAAACAAATATGCCGATTCAAACCAAAAGTTCGTGTTGCAGTGGGTTTCTCTTACAAAACCATAGCTTTTATCTCAAGGATTATTCCTTACAGGTTAAGACAGAGCCTTCTTTCAAAACTGTACTGATTTAGCTATACCATGTAGCTCTTGCGGTCTAGCTTTCCGTTATTGTTTCTTCTTATAGCTTCTACTTCCTCTATTTGTCCCGGAACCCTGTAAGCTTCAAGATTCTCAGTTAAAAAATGAGAAAGCAAAGTACCTTCTGCAAGGATTGAACTATTTAGGACTGATTTGCATTTTTAAGAATTCAGTCTGAACTTTTTTCTGAGATTTTCAGACTGAATGGCGTTTTATGAAAAACAGTCAGAACAAAAGGGTCAAAAGTTCAGACTGAAAGCCCAGTTTCTTATTTTTGGTCTGAATTATTTTGGGAAAAGTTCAGACTAAAATAGGATTTCCGGAATTTAGTCTGAACATTGGGGCTGCAACCCTCAGAAAACCTGACTTTTGTTACTGATAGTCTGTAGGTTTTTCAGTAGTTGTCTTTGGCGTTTTGATTGATGGTCATGCAGAAATCAAGAGCCAGTTTGGAAAAGTAGGAATCGTCTATTAAAAAGCCATCTTCTATCCATTTCTGAATAATGCCAAGTGTTCCGTAGACACTAAAGCAATATGCCAGATTGGTTATATAAGAAGCATTTTTATCAGGACAGAAATTCCCCATTACCCTTTTGACAAAGTTTTCTTTAAAGTCAGAATCCTCTCTGTTGAGGACAATCTTAAAGAGACCCGCATTTTCATGAATATATTCAAAGAAAGCCTTACTGTATCCTTCAAGCTTTTCGTTATAGTCAAACCTGTTTAATTCTTCAGGCCTTTGAGGAATCTGATCTATCAACTGCTTTTCCAAATCTTTAAACAAGTCTTCCATTTTGGAGAAATGACAATAAAAAGTTGACCTGTTTACCCCTGCTGCAATGCAAAGCTCTTTTACAGTGATATCTGAAATAGATTTTTTTTCAAGCAAATCCACCAATGCTTTTTGCATTAACAAAACTGTTTTTGATTTACGTACACCCATGCTTTAATTGTGTGCAATATCAGAGAAAAAAGCAACATTGTTTCCTAACATCTATAGAAACTGCGGGGTTTTCCTTCTCTGAAAGAAACCAGTTTTGCCTGACCTTGCGGTGTTACAGGTCTTATCCAACGACCTGACCTTAAGTGTGTAAGCATAAGCACTATTCTTATTAACTCGTCACAATAACAACAGGCAAAAACAATGATTACATTAAGATGAAGCTTAAGACCTGTAAGACAAACAAGAGGAAGGACAAGGACATACATAAAGGCAATTTCAAGCACAGTGCCTGTTGTAGCATCTCCTGAAGCCCTGTAAGTATCATTCATTAACCAGTTGCTCATTCTTATTATTGCAATAATTGAGTAAATGAGAATGAACTTGCTGCAAATTCTGAAAGATTCACCTGAAAGACCCATAGCTCTTATGATGACAGGTTTTGTAAGATTAAGAACTAAAGCCACAAAAGAAATGACAGACATAATAAGAGGAATCATGTGCTTTGCCCTGGAATAAGCATCTTCAAGTTTTCCCGCTCCAACTTCTGCACCAACAAGGATAGAAGAAGCATTTGAGAAACCGGCAAAGAAAGCAATGACAAGACCTTCTATGGTTCTGAGAACTGCAATTGCAGCTATTGCTTCTGTAACCTGATGCCCCATGACAATGGCAATTACAAAACCGGAAATACCCATTGCAACTTCATTACAGATAATTGGAAAACACTTTTTAATGTACTGAGAAACCTTTTCCTTTGTCCATTTGAAGTGCTTTTTAATATCAAACAAACACTCAAACTTAATGCTTGCAGAAACAATAAGAATAACACTTACATTCATTATTCCTGCAAAGACAGTTGCAAGAGCAGCACCTTTTACTCCCATTTGAGGAAAGCCCAAACGACCATAAATAAGAACCCAGTTAAAGAAAATGTTAGTAGCTACACCTGCAATTGAACCGTAAAAAGGAACCTTAACATTTTCCGTTGCCCTCAAAACAGAACTCATACCAACAGCATAAACCTGAAGAGGATATGCAAAACCAACAATTCTCAGATATTGAATACCAATTTCCCTAATCTCCTGCTTGTCTGTATAGAGAGACATGATTACTTGAGGAAACAATACTGCAGCCAAGCCAAAGATAAATGATACCGTCATAAGAAATGTTACGGTAAGACCATAAGACCTTTTGACCCCGTCTATATCCTGAGCGCCCCAATACTGGGACATGAAGAGCATTCCCCCACCTACGAAACCCCAATAGCCTGAGAACATGAGAATAGAAAACTGAGCGCAAAGCCCTATTGCTCCAACTGTGGCTTCTCCAAGCGGAGCAATCATCATTGTGTCTATCATTGAAGCAGTATTTGTAAGTAGATTCTCAAGTGCTACAGGTACGGCTATAACCAAAACAGAAGAGAGAAATTTTCTCCAATTAAATCTTGTCTTTGTCATACCGGGTTAATCCTCAAATTTATAAGCAAAAGCTATGAACCAAAAGATAAGGGAGAGGCTGTAAAGAATACCCCCAAAGATATCTGTTGCCCAATGAACACCGCAAACAAGTCTTCCTACAACTGTAACAGCTGTAATTACGGAACAAATGACTATGAGCATTGTTCTGAATGTGCTGTTTTTAACTCTCTTACCAACCTCTATAATAGTTGTTCCCATTACGGTGCAGATTAGCATTGTATGAGAAGAAGGGAAAGAAGCCTCTGTTTCAGTACTTCCCGGCATAATGATAGGACGGTAGTTTATGGCAAGTTTCTCAAAGAGAACATAAAGAATTATTGTTAAAACATAGATTCCGGCAAGTGCAAAGATATCCCTGTCAAGTTTGAAAAGACTCTTTCTTTTAAAAGCCTGAGCAAGACCCAAGCAAGCAAAGAAAACACAGACTGCAATTGAAACACAGCCCAAAACTTCTGTAATTTCATAAAAAGCCATGTGAACTCCAAGACCTTCAAAAACAGCTTTATTAAGAGAAGCAAAACCTATAACAGTAGAATTTGGACCTATAGGCTGTCTGTCTATAACACATACACAAACAGTAAAAACAACTGCCAAAACAGACATAAGAACAGCCGATTTCCTTATTTTATTTTCCATAGTTACCTCAGAAATTTAATTTAAAAGCAAGAGCAAAAGGAGAAACTGCAACCTCTGCATTTGTATTTGAACCAATTGTATGTAAAAGAGGAATACCTATTCCAATTGCAGTTCCTATGGCAGCCCCAAGAAGAACATCTGTTGTAAAATGATTACCGCTTGCCACTCTCATAACAGATGTTGCAACAGCCAAAGCAGTTGTTCCTGCAATTACAGGAATTTTGTATTTAGAGTCAGGATTGTATTTACAAAAGACAAAACTTGTAAAAGATGCAGCAGAAAATGCCAAAGCACTGTGTCTTGAAGGACAAGACTTGTTCCAATTATCTATCTCACTTACAGGTGCATTATCATAATAAGTAAATGGTCTGTCTCTTGAAATCATAAGTTTTGCAAGTTCATTCACACCGTATGTGAGTCCCAAAGTTTCAAGATACATTGTCCCTATTGTCAGATACTCTGAGCTGTCTTCAAATGCAAGAACTCCTGCAGCAGCCATTGATGTACACATAAGAACATCTCCCACTGTATCAAGACCCTTGTTGTAAGGCCTCATTAAAGCGCGGTCAAACTTATTAACACTGCCGGTATCTTTGATTAATTCTGCGGAAAAAGCAGAGAAAGACAGCAAAACAACCAATACAACTGTTATTATTTTCTTCATTTAATTCTCCTTGCCAAATATATAAACGGAGTATCCAAAAGCGAAGTAGCTATGAAGAACAGATATCCAAAAGTAATTATTTGAGCAAGAGTCTGTTTTGGATAAACCCCCGCAAAAGCAAGTAAATTAAACATAACAACATTAATAAGCTGGCTTACCAGAGTGGAAACGTTGTTTCTGAGCCAAAGATATTTTGTTTTGTCTCCGGTTTTTCTGCTCGTTATTCCCCAAATAAAATGGTAAGACCAAACATCATAAAGTTGGCAGACGGCATAGGTTAACAGACTTGCCATCATTATTCTTGGAGTATTTGAAAATACAGTTCTTATACTGCTACTCATTACATCATTTTCAGACGGAATAAACAGAAACCAGCTTTGAGATATTGCTATAAACAGTACACTGGAAATAAGTCCAATTAAGACACACTTGTTTGCTTGTTCTTTAGAATAGTTTTCACTTAGTATATCTGTCACCAAAAATGAAGAGGCAAAGAGAACATTTCCAAGTGTAGTCTCCATGCCAAAAGCCCTTATGAGAATTAAGACCTCTATGTTTGAAGCTATGGTGCAGATGACATTCCAAGCATAAAGACCTTCTTTCTTTAAAAGTGCATAAATACCTACCACTGTTGAATTTATAACAACAAGAGAAATAATAAGAACCAACTCATTCTGAAAACGCATTTAAACTCCAACGGGCATTATACCTATTTTTGAAAAAAAGTAGTAGAATGTTTGAAGGAGTAAGAAAATGACATTTGAGAATGCAGAAGAATTAAAGAAACTATCCCCATGGAAAGGAAGAAATACTGTTGTATTCATGTCTGATTTTTCTACTGTAGACGGGGCTGTAAGTGCTATGCACGGTGTTGCAGATGAAGTATCCCACGATATAAGAATAGAAGATTTAACACATGAGATTCCTCAGTTTAACATTTGGGAAGCCAGTTACCGTCTTATTCAGGCTCTTACATATTGGGCTCCCGGAACAGTATTTGTATCTGTTGTTGACCCCGGTGTTGGCTCTTCCAGAGAAAGCGTTGCAGTTCTCACAAAAAGCGGTCATGTAATTGTTACCCCGGATAACGGAACACTTTCACACGTAGAGAAAAACATAGGAATTCTTGAGAGAAGAAGAATAAGTGAAGCCGTAAACAGACTTCAAGGCTCTCAGCGTTCTTATACTTTCCACGGCAGAGATGTCTATGCATATACAGGTGCCAGAATTGCTGCAGGAATAATCTCTTTTGAAGAAGTAGGGCCTCTTTTAGATTCAAAGCCGGTAATGCTAAATGTAGAAGATCCTTCTGTTAAAGATAATGAAATTACCGGAAACATAGATATTCTTGACACAAGATACGGCAGTCTTTGGACAAATATTCCTGACACTCTTTTCTTTGAACAGGGAATAAAGTACGGAGACAATGTAAGAGTTCAGATTAACTATAAAAACAGAATTGTATTTGGCTATACCTTAAGAGTCTGTAAAAACTTCACAGAGGTTAATGTAGGAGAACCGCTTTTATACATCAACAGCCTGCTTAATGTTGCCGTTGCAGTAAATCAGGGTGATTTTGCCAAAGAATACAGAATAGGTACAGGTGAGAACTGGAGAATTAAACTTCAGAAAGCATAACCACTTCTGAAACAGGGTAAGACTTTCCAACCTGCTCAAATGTAATTACTCCTGCAGCAAGACGCGCACCGCAATAGGCAAACAAATCTCTGCCATGAAAGATAGAGGTCTTTTCCGTACCTTTAAGACGGTTGATTGTTTCATCTATTTCCCTTATTTCTTTAATTCCCCACTCTTTTGCAGGAAGTGCAAGTGTGCCGTTGTCAGGAGTAACAATGTAACTGCCGTTGTTTAACAAAGCAACACAAGCACGTCTGGAAGTGCCTACTCCCGGGTCTACAACAGAAACAAAGACTGTTCCTTTTGGCCACTTTGGAATTTCTTTCAAAAGGTTTTCAGAAGCTGCTTTGACATTAAACTTTGGAATAAGGTGCGTTAAATCATGCACTTGAAGTTCTTTTTCTACGGTTTTACAGACTCCGTACATGGCACTCCCGCCGCCAAAACCAAAATCTGTCTGCATTAACAAAGCTGATTTTTCCATTTTTACCTCTATTTGTTTTTAATCGGTCTTAGGACTTCTTCAAAGACATTCTGTAAGCTGCAAGATTGCAATCCGGAAGGTAGACATCCGGCATATATTTTGAGCAGAAGTTTTCAAGATTAAGACCAAAGCCCATATAACCGGTACTTCCGTTAAAAAGAACAGGATCCCCTGCTTTCACATAGCCAAAAGACTTGGCGTAGAGAACACCGTTTGCCTTAAAAACTTCTTTTTTATCCTTATAAAGAACCACATCTAGGCAATCTCCAAAAGCAATTCCGGACTGTTCAAAGGCTTCATAAGTCACGTAAAGATTTAGATTTCCAAAACCCTTGACAACGCTTAGCATAGATGTTTCCACAAAACCCTTTCCAACAACAGGACTCTCTGCCTTTAACACAACTACTTCACCCAAATTGTATAGAGGTCCTACATCCTTGAAATTTTCACCGTTAAGGGCAATCAAGGCCGATGCCAAAGCAAGATCTTTGACTTCCCTTATTTCTTCAAGCCCAAAGAAAGTAAACCACTGAGTAAGCGTTCCATTGTCAGGGCAGACAATAAAATGACCGTCCTTGGTTTTGGCAGCACAAAGTCTGCATGGTTTTTCATCTCTGACATCAGAAAGGTAAACAGACCCTTTTGGATAAAACTGAAGAGCGCTGTAAATACCCATAGAAGCAGCCAAAACATCTCCTTTTGGAAGTTCATGAACTGCGTCATAGATTTCACACCCCGGTGAAAGCTGATAAAGAACATCTTTTATTTGGTTTATTTTTGGGTCTGCTGTCCCAAAATCTGTCTGCAATGCAATTATATTTGTCATTTCAAACCTTCTTTAATTTAAATGTCCAATCCGGCCCATAATCCAGCTTATAGTCTTTGACTATGTTTCCTTGATTTGTTGCTATCTGAATTGTGGCCAGTTCTCCGCTGAAAATCAGGTCTTCTCCAACCGGAACAAAACCAAAACTCTTTTCCAGAGGAAGAATTTTGCTGTAAAGGATTTTGTCTTTATATCTTAGCTCTACCAGAGCTTTTGAACCATATTCCATTCCTATGTCAGAAAGCCACTTAAACGGAATGTTTGTTCCCAAAAGTCCAAAATGTTCAGTAGCTTCCACTATCATGCCGTAAAGATAATCACTTCCTTTTTCCGGATGCACATAGTCTGCCATAACTATCTCTGAGACAGGGTATTCTTTTCCTACACCTGCAAAATCTATTATTCCGCTTGCAAGACGAGCTGCAGTGTAAGAAAAAAGATCTCTTCCATGAAAAATATGGATATCCTTTGTTGTTGGAAATCTGTTTACCGTCTCATCTATTTCCCTTACTGCCTTTACGCCAATGCGTTCCTTAACATAAGTAAGAGAACCGTTATCCGGAGTAACAACAAAACTTCCGTTGTTTAACAAAGCAACACAAGCACGTCTGGAAGTGCCTACTCCCGGGTCTACGACAGAAACAAAGACCGTTCCCTCCGGCCAGAACGGAATTGTGTAGCAAAGACCGTCAGAAGCTGCCAGAACATCAAACGGTCTTATTGCATGACAAGAATCAAAGACCTCCAGAGCAGGGTCTGTAATCTTGCATACACCTTTCATTGTTGAAACAGAAATATTATCTGTTCCGAAGTCTGTCTGCATAACTATGAATTTTTTCATTTTTTAAACCACTTTAAAATTGTAAGGTTGTCAAAAATTCCAATAACCTGTACATCTTCTCTTGCTATAAACGGACTCCAAATCTTTACCGGCCATGGATTTATTATGCAGAAATAAACAATATAAAACACACACCATGCAAATAAAATTGCACAGACAGTTCTCATTATCTTATCTCCCTTTGACGGTTCATGTTCTGCATACCATGACTTTTGTTTAAGTCTTCCATATCCTCTGAGGTCCATTGCATTTGCTATCATCTCTACCTTTCCAAAAGAAGAAATAATAAGAGGAACCAGTAAATTTGCAGTACCTTTTATTCTCTTTCCAAGACCGGCTTTTTTTGAGAGTTCTACTCCTCTCATCTGCATACTGTTTTTGATATCTATGAACTTCTTTGCAATGTCAGGAATTGTTCTGTAGGCAAGTGAAATAATAGTACAGACTTTATAAGGAACATGTAAAAAAGCCAAACCGGAGGCAAATTCAGAAGGTGTGGTAGAAAGCATGAACATTATTACAGAAAGAAGAGAAACAACTCGCTTCATAAATGTTACATAAATGTACCACAGGGTTTCTTTGACAATGTAAAATTTGCCGCTTGCACTTACCCAAATAATTGTCTTTCCTCCTACCTGCTGAAGTCCTGCATCAGGAGAAATAAGAAGAATAAACACACTTCCCACAATTCCCTGCATAATGAATAAGAACCAAAGCATGAAAGAAATTGGCTTGTAATTTGGCTTCATTGAGATTATTGCAACAACAGGAAAAATCATAAGTACAGTGATGACTCTTATATCAAATGTTGCAATAATTGCCACAGTATAAAGCAAAAACAAGAGAACTTTTGTTCCTCCGGTAAGTTTATGCATGAAAGTATTTCCAGGAACAAAATTTATGAAAAGTTTATTGTTCATGCTCTTACCTCCTTCTCATGTTCAATGAATCCACGTATGACTTTCTCCGGTTCAAGTCCAAGCTTGCCTGCAAGAAGATACAATGATGTCTGTTTGAGATTTGCTTTTTCTATTGTTTCATTATCTGCAAGTACTGCAAATGTTCTGTCGTCTTTGATTACAGTATTATCTGTAAAGACAATTGCCCTGTCTGTGTTCTCAAGGGCAAGGTGCATATCATGAGTAATAAATACAATGGTTTTTCCAAATTCCTTATTCAGAACATCAATAAAGTTCATTATGTCTGTATAAGATTTATAGTCCTGACCTGCAGACGGTTCATCCAAGATAAGAACATCAGGCTCAAGAACAAGCATGGAAGCTACTGTAATTCTCTTTTTCTGACCATAGCTTACAGAATCTACCGGCCAGTTTCTCATTGTAAATAAATTACAAGCTTTAAGGGCAGCAGTTACTTTATTCTTTATTGTCTCATCATCTGTATTTCTTATTCTTAATGCAAACTCACACTCTGCTTTGATATTATCTTTAATAATCATTTGGTTAGGGTTCTGCATTACATACCCTACCAGTTCTCCAATTTCCTTAACAGACATCTTTTTGTAGTTTTTTCCGTTTATCTCTACGGAACCTTTTTGAGGTCTGAGTATTCCGGTAATGAGCTTCGCTGCAGTTGACTTGCCTGCACCGTTTCTTCCAACAACAGCAATTCTTTCGCCTTTATGAATTGTAAAACTGGTATCCTTTAAAACAGGTCTTTCCGGTTCATAGGAAAAACTCACATCTTTAAAAGAGATGACAGGCTCTGAGTACTTTGGCTCTGACAGATTAAATTGTCCGGTAAAGAAGTCCAGAAGCTTCTTTCTGTTTTCTTCTGAGAATTCAATATTGTCTATACTGCTTAAGTCCTTGTTTCCGTCAAGAGAACAGCCTGCATATTTCATTGCCGTAATGTACAAAGGTTCTCTAATTCCAAATTGAGCAAGCAAGGTTCCCTTTAACAGCTCATCAGGAGTAGTGTCTGATACAATTCTTCCTTCTGACATAAGAAGGATTCTATCCACACGTCTGTGAAGAACATCTTCCAGTCTGTGTTCTATAATTATGATTGTTCTGTCTTTTTCTTCAGCAATCTTATCTATAAGTTCAATGGCAGTTTCTCCCATCTTAGGGTCCAAAGCTGCAAGAGGCTCATCAAAAATAAGAATATCAACATTACTGTCCAACACACCTGCAATGGCAACTTTTTGCTTTTGTCCTCCTGAAAGGTCAAAAGGAACAGCTGTAAGAAAGTCTTGCATTCCTACAATTGCAGCGTGTTTCTCAACAATTGGAACCATCTCTTTTCTTGGTTTGTTTTCATTCTCCATTGCAAAGGCAATGTCTTCTGCAACAGAAAGACCTACAAATTGAGCATCACTATCCTGAAGAACAGTTCCAACAGTTTTGGAAAGCTCATAAAGAGACATTTGGGAAGATTCTTTCCCTTTTATAGTACAACTTCCTGTAATAGTTCCCTTGTAAGAGAACGGAATAAGTCCGTTAATACAGTTTGCCAGTGTTGATTTTCCACTTCCTGAAGATCCCAAGATAAGAACTTTTTCCCCTTTATGAATCTCCAGATTAATATCTTTGAGCGTTGGGTTTGTTTGAGTTTTGTACTGAAAACCAAAATTCTCAAATTTTACTACTGTCTCTGCCATTATTTTTCCTTTCTAACGAAACAGGTACCTCTTCCGAGGTACCTGAAACATTTAATAAACAAGAATCAATATTCTGTTCCCTTATCTTCTTTAAGATTGTTCTTTGCTGCAAAACGCTTTGAAAGAATTACAAGTACAGGAATACCTATTACAATAAGAACAATGATGTTTGAAAGACTTGCTGCAAATGCCTGAAGGAAAGTAAGATTCAAGTCAGAACCGTAAAAAATTGTTGTAAAGATTGGTGTTACTACACCAAATGCAACCATGTTTCCTACGATACAGCAAACAGCATAGATAAGAGCTTGTTTAACTGTGAAAACACCATCTCTGATTTTTGCACCGTAAACAGGAAGAAGACCTACACAGAAAGCCATAACAGCATTTCCTACAGACCAGTCAAACCACATGCCCCATCCGCCGATAAGGTCTCCGATTACATTTCCTACACCGGCTGCAATACATGCCGGAAGAGGACCGTAAAGACTACCAATGATTACAGGAATAACCATTGCTGAAGTAAGGCTTGTATTTGTGAAAACCTGAATTCCTCCAAATACCATAAGAACACCGTAAAGTGCAGCACCAATTGCTACAGCTACGATTGTTTTTGTGTTCCATTCGCCCACAATAACGTTTGTTTTTTTCTCTGCCATAAAACACCTCTCTGTATAATTCAGATACTTTATAATCAGTGATTCAAAGCCTGATCTACTGCTACAGCAACAGCTACTGTTGCACCAACCATAGGGTTATTTCCCATTCCAAGGAATCCCATCATTTCTACATGAGCAGGAACAGAAGAAGAACCTGCAAACTGTGCGTCACTGTGCATTCTTCCCATTGTATCTGTCATGCCGTAAGAAGCAGGACCTGCTGCCATATTATCCGGATGAAGAGTTCTTCCTGTTCCACCGCCTGATGCAACTGAGAAGTATTTCTTGCCCTGTTCTACACATTCTTTCTTATATGTGCCTGCAACAGGATGCTGGAAACGTGTAGGGTTTGTAGAGTTTCCTGTAATAGAAACATCAACTCCCTCTGAGTGCATGATTGCAACACCTTCACGGACATCATCTGCACCGTAGCAACGAACAAGAGATCTCTCACCTTCTGAATACTTGATTTCCTTTACAACATTGAGCTTGCCTGAATAATAGTCAAACTGTGTCTGTACATAGGTAAAACCGTTGATTCTTGAAATAATCTGAGCAGCATCTTTTCCAAGTCCGTTAAGGATAACTCTAAGAGGAGCCTTTCTTGACTTGTTGGCATTCTTTACGATACCAATAGCACCTTCTGCTGCTGCAAAACTTTCATGACCGGCAAGGAATGCAAAACACTTTGTTTCATCTCTGAGAAGCATTGCACCAAGATTTCCATGTCCCAAACCAACCTTACGGTCATCTGCTACAGAACCCTTGATACAGAAAGCCTGAAGACCAATTCCAATGGCTTCTGCTGCTTCTGCTGCACTCTTTACGCCTTTCTTGAGGGCAATTGCTGCACCAACTGTATAAGCCCAACCTGCATTCTCAAAAGCAATCGGCTGAATTCCCTTAACGATTTCGTACGGGTCAAAACCGGCCTTCTTACAGATATCACGACATTCTTCAACACTCTTGATTCCATACTGTGAAATGACGGAGTTGATATTGTCTATTCTTCTTTCGTAACTTTCAAATAAAGCCATACCTGCCTCCTATCACTCGTGTCTTGGATCTATATACTTTGCAGCAGCATCCCACTGTCCGTAATGACCCTTAGCTTTTGTAAGTGCTTCATTAGCATCAATACCCTGCTTGATGAATTCCATCATCTTGCCCATATTGACAAATTCGTAACCTATAATCTCGTCCTGCTTGTTAAGAGCAATGCGTGTTACATAACCCTCTGCCATTTCAAGATATCTAGGACCTTTTGCCTTAGTTGCATACATTGTACCAATCTGGCTTCTGAGGCCTTTTCCAAGGTCTTCAAGACCGCCACCAATAGGAAGTCCGCCTTCTGAGAAAGCTGTCTGGCTTCTTCCGTAAACAATCTGAAGGAAAAGCTCGCGCATTGCTGTGTTAATAGCATCACAGACAAGGTCTGTATTAAGAGCTTCAAGAATTGTTTTTCCAATAAGAATTTCTGAAGCCATAGCTGCGCTATGTGTCATTCCGCTGCATCCAAGTGTCTCAACGAGGGCTTCTTCAATGATTCCTTCTTTAATGTTGAGAGTGAGCTTACATGCACCCTGCTGTGGAGCACACCAGCCAACACCGTGTGTGAGACCGCTGATGTCCTTGATTTCCTTGGCCTGAACCCATTTTCCTTCTTCAGGAATTGGTGCCGGACCATGATATGCACCCTTTGCAACAGGACACATATTCTGAACTTCTGTTGTGTAAATCATCAAAATTCTCCTAAAATTTTGTATTTCCTATTATTCACAATCAAAGATAGCCTTTGACTGAATCAAACAACCGTACTCTTTCTTCCACTTTTTGTGAATTTCTGACTCATCATAACTGCCAAGAGCCTGTTCATCCATGTCTATAACAATCATGAGGTCATATCTGTTGGAACGGTCTATACAGTTTTTAAAGGTTTTGACATCATAAATTCCTTTCATGCTTTTAAGACCGGAAAACAAATCTTCTGCCTGACATGCAAGACTTTCCTTGTCCAAGGAATCATTCCACTTAACCAAAATGTGATGTTTCATGAAAACCTCCGTCTTTGGTAATTATAACAATTTTAGCAAACTATAACTACTCCTGAACGACAGTCACTTCAAAAGATGTTGATTTATTGTTTTCATCAGTAGACATTACTTTTATCTGAGTTGTTCCTACTCCAACAGATTCAACAGTTCCAAATTGATTTACAATGGCTACATTTGGATTTAAAGACATCCAAACAAGATTTTTATTGGTTGCAGTAGAAGGAATTATTTGTGTTTTGACTGTTTTATTGAATCCTATTCCAAAACTAAGCTCAACAGAATTTTGAACACCATGGTAAGAACAGAAACCTGCATACAAATCATCACCGGAACAATAAGCTGTGAGTTTTGAATCTTCAACTGAATAATTCCATTCATGTTTATGCCAATTTGCCGTATAAACTCTGTTTCCGGTACTTCCGGATTCAATGGAAACATTTTTGTTGAGGCCACTGACTTCAAGACCTGTCCAACCTACAAATTCATAACCTTGTTTCAGAGGATTTTTAAGAATGATTTTTTTAGAGTCAGCAGAATAACAGTTTGGATTTCCAAGAGAATTTTCATCTGTATCAGGCTTAAAAAAAACATTTTCCATATTTACATAATTTATTCTGTAGTAAGAAGATACAAGCTGAATATTATTTCTGCCCCTGTCAACAAGATTCTTTATGAACTGCTTTGCCATGTTTCCGTTACCCTCATAAATGGAGTTCTGACTAAGACTTGTACCCATCCACATATTTACATCTCCCAAAAGGGTAAGATAACCATTGGCAATCTTTGAATCTGTAATAACAGGAAGAGAATCCACACTTGCTACAATCTCAGTGTTGTCAGCAGTATTTACACCGGTTCCAACGACAATGGAAGGAGTATCATAGAAGAACAACTTGTTTATAGGATAAGAAGCATCTCCATTCACAAGAGCTGCATTCTGATTGATAGTACCAAAGCAATCTGCAACCTTTGAAGACGCAACAGAATCTTCAGACAATGAAAGCGTCATTCCCATCTGCTTTATGAGATTGGAAATAACCGTTTTCTGAGTCTCTGTCTCTCCGCATACAAGAACACAACCGCCATTGTTCATATAGTTCATAAGTTTGTCGGCAGCCTGAATCATTGTTTCATTGTCTTCAGGGAAAGCTACTACCAACAGAGAGTAATCATTTACCAGTAAGTCAGACATCAGAACCAAGCTGTTTTGTGAATAATCAACCAAAGAACCGATTGAAACAAAATACTCTTTAAGTACCGTAAGTGAATTTGTCAAAGAGCTGTTATTCTGTCCGTCAAAAATCAATACCTTTGCCAAACTGCCGTTATATTTCATTACAAACAGATTATCTGTACTTTCATTGCTTCCGCGGTCTGTATAATCAAAAGTCTGGAATGAAATTTTAGTCTGACCTGCTTTTCCGCCAAAACTGTATTGCGTATTAGGTCCCTGTCTTACGTTTCCTGCCATTACAAAGTAAGCATAATTTTTTCCGAACTTTGATACAGGGTCATTGTAAGTATAGCTGTATGTTTTTGTGCCTGCCTTGTTTGTCAACAAGAATTTTAGTTTTTTCGTAGTTGCATCATAAGAAATCTCGTAAGTAAACCTGTTATCGTTATCTTTAGGCCAATCACTTAGATTCATGTTGTAAGTATTGATATTATCGTCTGTCTTAAGTCTTGCACTGCCCCCTTCAGGCATACCTGAATCATTGGTTGTCATGAGAGCTATATGTCTTCCCGGGGTTTGTGCGCTACAACCGTTATCTCCCAAATTAACTGATTTATTGAGCCAGTCTTTTGTTTCTGTGTTTCCCCAAGTGTCAAATTCAAGGAAAACACCGTTTCTGTTAGGATAAACTCCCAAACCTCCGTTGTAGTACCACTTAAGAACTTCAGCACCAGTTTGAGGAGTTCCATCAGGAACAAAACCTATAACACTTCCATCTGGATGATCTGAAACATATATCCATCCGGTAGTTTTGAAACTTCTTGTGAAATCAATTGGGAATTTAGATTTAACTGCGGCAGAGTCTACCCATTCACTTTCAGTTGCAGTGTTGCCTCCAACTGTAAGAATTGTCTCTCCGGTAACATCTTCCATACCACCGCCGTTGTTTCCTTCTGTGCCGTCTTGTTTTACTCCCTGGGTAAAAACAAAGCCTTCTGTGGAAAAGTCTCCTACAATATCGTTCATCTCACATTTTACTGTTACAGATGAGCCGTTTACGGTTATAAGAACGTACCAGTTTACCGTATCTGAAGTATATCTGAAGCTGTTATTACTAACTGTTGACAGTTTGTATTTATAAATTCCGTCTTGTGTAAAAGTAATTTTGAAAGGGTTATCTGCATCATCAGCAGAATAGCCTGCTTTATTTTGCGGACCAAGCCCCAAAGGACATGGAATTCTAGTCTGAGCATTTGCCGGCATAGGTATTTGGTCAATAGGAGTGCTATTATCCAACCTGGTTGCTGATACAGGTTCAAGCTTAATTGTAAAATACTCCGACATTGCGCTTAAAGGAATATTGGACTTTTCATCAAAAGAAACCCAAACAGGTATACCCACTGATACATTTGCAGCAAAGATAGGAAAGAGGATAATTGATAGGATAAAAACAATCAGTACTTTCTTTGACAAGAGAAACCTTCCTTAGCATTAAACATAATAAGGAAGAAAGTGCGACAAACCTGCGACAAATTAGTTATGTAAGAAGTGTTTTTTGACTGTCAGTACGTTTTTTGAGTCTGAATACTCGTAATTTACATCATCCATAAGTTTTCTGACGAGGAATATTCCAAGACCGCCTATTGGTCTTTTGTCTAAATCTTCTTCTACGTCAGGACTTTCACTGTCAAGCGGATTAAAAGGGATTCCGTCATCTGAAAACTGCACAAAGAAACAGTCACAGTCTGTCCATACAGAAACAGAAAGTTTCTTTGCCTTTGAGTAGCTGATTACGTTATTTAAGATTTCATCACAGCCAATCTGTATTTCAGAGGCAACTTTTCCTTCTACCGGAAGGAGCTTTCTTACGAAATCCATTACCTTCTCAAAGTTCTCCGGAATTGATTCTACTGAGATTGTATGCATTTTTATCACTCTATTGTAAGGATTGTTGAGAACCCTGTAATTTCAAAAACTTCCTGAATGGTTGAATTAACATTCTTTACAACAAGACCGTCTTTGTCCTTCATTGCTTTATGTGCAGAAAGAATTGTTCTGAGTCCTGCAGATGAAATGTACTCCAAAGAAGAAAAATCAAGCTCTATTGAGGAAACATCATCAAGATTTTTAAGCTCTGCTTCAAGACTTGGTGCTGTAATTGTATCCAGTCTTCCGGAGACAGCAAGTAAGAGTTTTCCGTTTTCTGTTTTTCTGTCAATTGTCATTTTCTTTTCCTTTGTAGACTACAGTCATTATAGTTATATCATCAAATTGTTCCTCATTTCCTGCAAATGAGTTAACACTTTCCAAAACATTGTTGCACATCATTTGTGCATCCTCGGTATCTTTTGTTTTTTCAAATACGGCTTTTAATCTTTCTTCACCAAATAGCTCAACATCTGAATTTGCAGCTTCTGTAACCCCATCTGTATACAAGAACAGCCCATCTCCCGGATTTAATTGAACACTGTATTGTTTATAAGGTATATCCTCCAAACCTGCAAGAACAAGTCCTGATTTAGATTTCATATACTGCGGTTCTTCTCCTTTTCTGAGGAACAGAGGAGGATTATGTCCTGCATTCACATAATCAAGAATTCCTGTATTGAGATCCAGACTACCAAACCATGCTGTTACAAAAAGTCCTGCCTCATTGTTTGCACAAAGAGAATTGTTGGCAATATAGGCAATTTCTGCAGGAGTCTTGTTTTCCTGTGCAATCTGTCTGATAAGTGTTTTTGCCCTCATCATGAACATTGCAGCAGGAATTCCCTTGCCGGAAACATCTGCAATACCAAAAATAAGCTTGTTTTGCTCTGTGAGGAAGAAATCATAAAAATCTCCTCCAACTTCCTTTGCAGTACTCATCAGGGCAAAAATATCAAAATCTTTATGCTCCGGGAAAGCCGGGAACTTAGAAGGCAGGCTTTCTGTCTGTATTCTCTTTGCAAACTCAAGTTCTGCATCTATCCTTGCATTTGCCTCTGAGATGAGGTCTTTGAGTTTATCAACTGTTGAATTAATGCCATTGGAAAGGGACTTGAACTCCTTGTTTGTATTTATGTTCAGTCTTACATTCAAATCACCTTCTGTAATACTCTTGAGATTATTGTTGACGCTCTCAACATTGTTAATTACAAGGCGTCTCACAAGATGCAGAATCATGACATAAAGAATTGCAAATACAAGCAATTCCATGAAAATCACAAGGCTGAGAGAAACAAGTTCCGAGAATCTGGATTCATAAACGGAAATAACGGCAATAATGTGATAATTTCTATAATCATCATACATGTAGTAGGACTCTGTGCCGTTGATAACACCAACATTAAGTTCTTGTTTTACCGGTTTCTCTTCCGGAAAAC
>JAZLGI010000041.1:0-20870 GCA_045616225.1 Sphaerochaetaceae bacterium | reverse complement strand
GGTGCATATTTTGTAAGATCGTGCAAAAGACCTCTTAAAGGAATGCCTGCTTCAAAGCAATGTTTGAGAACAAGATGTCTGTGATGTGTGATTGTGATGAAATGTTTTATAGGATGAATCATGTTATCTCTGTTTTGTTACACCTATTTTTTTACATCTTTCATTCTCAGGGCAAAGCGAACACTTAGGTGAAACAGAAGTACATATTTCCTGCCCGTAAGATACAAGAAGTTCGTTCAAAGGAATCCAAAATTTCTTTGGCATAACAGTCTGAAGAATCTTTTCACTTTCTTCAGGTGTTGCGGTCTTAATCCAACCCATTCTGTTGGAAATCTGATGAACATGGCAATCTACACAAATTGCATCTATTCCAAAACCAAGATTAAGAGTTAAATTTGCAGTTTTTATTCCCACTCCGGGAAGCTTCAGAAGCGATTCTACGTTATTAGGAACCTTTCCGTTGTATTCTTCCATAAGAACCTCAGATACTTGAAGAATCCTTTGAGCCTTTGTTTTATAAAACCCCACAGGATAAATCAAATCTGCGATTTCTTCTTCTGACAGAGTAAGCATTTTTTGAGGAGTGGGAGCTTTGTCCAGTAATCTCACAGAAGCCTTTAGCGTCACATCATCCTTAGTTCTCAAAGAAAGCAAGGTCGATACCAAAACACAAAAAGGGTCATTTTTTGTAATGGCCATGTATGAAACAGCAGGAATCTGTTTGTTTATGCTTTTTAGCTTGGCATTGAATTCATCAAATATCTGTTCAAAATATTCAGTACTCAGAAATTTCATAACAATAGAACTTTAAGAGTTTCCTTTGCTTAAAGTCAATTGACCTAACTTAACCGTATTATTAAAATTTGAGTTACATAGGAGATAAAAAAGAATGACTTCTTACAAAGAACTTGGTCTGGTAAACACAAGAGATATGTTTGCCAAGGCAGTTAAAGGCGGTTATGCTGTTCCTGCATACAATTTCAACAACATGGAACAGATGCAGGCAATCATTATGGCTTGTGTAGAGACAAAGTCTCCGGTTATCCTTCAGGTTTCTAAGGGTGCAAGAGACTATGCAAACATTAATATTCTCAGGAATATGGCCCGTGGAGCAACAGAATATGCTCATGAACTTGGATATGATATTCCTATTGTTCTTCACCTTGACCATGGTGACAGTTTTGAGACATGCAAAAGTTGCATTGACAACGGTTTTTCATCTGTAATGATTGACGGTTCTTCACTTCCTTACGAAGAGAACATTGCAGTAACAAAGAAGGTTGTAGAATATGCTCATAAGTATGATGTTACAGTAGAAGGTGAGCTTGGAGTTCTGGCAGGTATAGAAGATGAAGTTCAGGCAGAACAGTCACACTATACACAACCAAGTGAAGTAATAGATTTTGTTTCAAAAACAGGTGTTGATTCACTTGCAATTTCAATTGGAACAAGCCATGGTGCAAACAAGTTTACACCGGAACAGTGTACAAGAAACGCAGACGGACTTCTTATTCCACCTCCGTTAAGATTTGACATTCTTGAAGAAATTGAGAAAAAGCTTCCTGGATTCCCAATTGTTCTTCATGGAAGTTCTTCTGTTCCACAGGAATATGTAAAAATGATTAATGAACACGGTGGAAAGCTCAAAGACAGCGTAGGAATTCCGGAGGAACAGCTCAGACAGGCATCTAAGAGTGCTGTTTGTAAGATTAACATTGATTCAGACGGAAGACTTGCAATGACAGGTATGATTCGTAAAGTCTTTGAAGAACAGCCTTCTGTATTTGATCCTAGAAAGTATCTTGGACCTGCACGTGAAGCTCTTAAGCAGATGTATATGCGCAAGAACATAGAAGTTCTTGGTTCTGCAGGAAAAGCTTAATACAATAATTGCTTATAAATAATAAAGGGGCTGTAACCAAAATTGCAGCCCTATTTTTTAATTCATAGTATCATCAGAATTTAGTACCAAAACTCAATGTGACATCACCAATTTTGTAAGATTTATTGACCGTACTTCCGTCAATTGAAACTATTGTGATAGTACCATCTTGAATATTAAATACTGTTTTGTACTGCTGTCTGGTTGTCACAAAAGCTGAATGAGTGTGTTCTCCGTTTTCAAATGTACCGTTTGTTATTTTAGCTTCGTCATTTTTGAAGATTATTTTCTTACGACCTTCATTGAAGTAGTATTCCATTTCTGTTTCTTTTGTAATACCGTCTTTGTCTTTTGTCTCTTTGATATAAGAACCATCATTGCAGCCGGCTAAAGCAGGTCTGAAGGTTTCCACAATAATCCCTGAAGGTTCTCCGTTATCATAATTTGTTGTGGTTGTTACATTTAATATTTCATCATCTGCTTTTGGCTCAATTGCCTGTGATAATATCTCAGATTCTGATTTACTGATAAATTTTCCGCTGGTGTCCTTTTTAACATAAGTTTTTGTTATGATATGGTCGGATATCTCAGTATTATCCTTCTTTTTTGAAACAAACGTAGTTTTCTCACTGCTTCCGTCACTTTTTATTGTTTCATGAGAAGATTCTCTGTATTCTGTAAGAACTTCTGATTTGGCAAATGAGATTTCTTTTCTACCGTCTTTATAGTCTGTTGTGGTCGTTGTTTCAACACAATGTCCTTTTGCAGCATTGCTGCCTTCAGTTATTTCTATTATTTCAGTTTTCTTTCCTGATGAGTTTGCTTCGGAGAAAGTAATTGTTTCCTTTGATTTTTTTGTAATGTCTCCGTGGTCATCCATGATTTCATCTAAGTGCTTGTTTGAGACTGAACCATCTGTAAAGACTGTTTTTGATTCTACAGTCTTATTACCGTTGTTTAAATTTGTTGTTGTTGAATATGTAATAGAACCGTCGCCATTGGTTACGGTATTTGTAACTACATCAGGTTCTTTGCTTCCAAATCAATCACAGCTTGTCAAAACTGATAAAAGTACACTGAATACCAAGATAACAATTTTTAAAGATTTTTTCATAATGTTACTCCCTATGCTTTTATTGTTATCAAGTTATCAAAATTTCATTTTGAAGTCAAATGCGTATAAGGTTGTTGTAATTTTCAGAGATTTGTCCCATGAGTGTTTCAAGGGGTATTTCCAATACTTGTGAAACACATAGATATGTGTGTTCAACTTTATCAGGGCTGTTTGGCTGACCTCTGAAAGGAACAGGTGTAAGGTAAGGGGAGTCTGTTTCAAGAAGTAATCTTGTTTTAGGAACTTTTTTGAGCATTTCTCTAAGCTCTGTGTTTTTCTTAAAAGTGAGATTACCTGCAAAACTTATGTAGAATCCTTTGTCTAAGGCGGTTTTCATTAAGATTTCATCACCGCTGAAGCAATGGATAATACCGGTTTTTACATTGTGGGATTTGATTAGTGCTGCAGTATCTGAATCTGCTTCTCTGTTGTGAATTATAATTGCTTTGTTCAGTTTTTCTGCCAATTGGAAATGTTTTTCAAAAAGCTCTATCTGAATCTCACGTGTTGCATACATCCAGTAATAATCAAGTCCGCATTCTCCTATGAAAAGCGGATTGTATATATCTATATTATTTACAAGCCTTTCAAAATCTGAGTTTATTTCCTGAATTGTCCTGAATCCGTATTTTTCTACATCTGTAATTGTTTTTGACAGACTCTTTCCACATTCCCATGGCCCCATGGCGGCAGATAGCTTTATATTTGGATATTTATTGAGAAGTTCATATCTCTTTGGTAAGTCATCACAGCAAGTTCCTATATCAATTCCCATGACTGAAGAAAAATCATAGGAATTGAGAAGCTGTGAATGAAAATGTGAATCAATTACACTTGTTTCCATTGGAATCCAGAAGATTAGGCTGAGCTTTTTTGAGAATACAATCTTCTGTAATCTCTATTTTGGCAATATCAGTCATTGAAGGAATATCATACATAAGCTGAGTCATAAAATCTTCAACTATGCTTCTAAGACCTCTGGCTCCGGTTTTCTGGTCATAGGCTGTCTGGGCAATTGCATGTATTGCTTCTTTTGTAAAAACAAGCTCAACACCGTCAAGTTTAAGACTTGCAGTGTATTGTTTTATAATTGAGTTGCCTGGTTCTGTGAGAATCCTTTCCAAATCTTCTACTCTTAGATTATTAAGTCCAACATGAACAGGTAATCTTCCTATAAATTCAGGAATAAGACCAAACTTGATTAAGTCATCCGGAAGAATGTTTTCATATAGAGTTTCAAGGTCTTTTTCTCTGGAATCTTTAATGGTTTTGCCAAATCCCATAGAGGAAGTATCCAATCTTTTTTCTATGATTTTATCTAAACCAACAAATGCTCCGCCACAAATAAAGAGGATATTTTTTGTGTTGATTTTAAGCATTTCCTGGTTAGGATGTTTTCTTCCGCCTTGAGGTGGAACACTTGCTTCTGTTCCTTCTATTATTTTCAAAAGTGCCTGTTGAACACCTTCTCCTGAAACATCACGTGTTATGCTTACATTCTCGCCTTTTTTTGCAATCTTATCTACTTCATCAAGGAATATGATGCCGTGTTCTGCAGCTTTGATGTCATCATCTGCCGCTTGAATAAGTTTGAGAAGAATGTTTTCTACATCTTCTCCAACGTATCCGGCTTCTGTGATTGTTGTTGCATCTGCTATTGCAAAAGGTACTGCGAGTCTTTTTGCAAGGGTTCTGGCAAGAAGTGTTTTTCCGGTTCCTGTAGGTCCAAGAATGAGGATATTTGATTTATCAAGTTCTACATCTTGTGATTTTAATTCTTCTTCATATTTCACACGTTTGTAGTGATTGTAAACTGCAACGGAAAGAACTTTTTTTGCCTTTTCCTGTCCAATTACAAACTTGTCCAAATATTCTTTGAGTTCCCGTGGAGTAGGGAGTTTGCCTTCTAAACCTTTGAAATGTTCTTCTGAATGCTGTGATGTCCCTTCATCCAGAAGCTCTTTGCATCTGTCTACACATGATTCACAAATTGCAATTCCTGCAGGACCTGTAATCATTTTGTTTGTAGTGGAACCGCAGAAAGAACAATATTTGTTATTTTTTCCAAATGCCATATTGCTATCCTTATCTTGTAAGAACTTTATCTGCGATTCCGTAAGAAACTGCATCTTCTGCTGTCATAAAATAATCACGTTCTATATCAGATGCAATTTCCTCCGGAGTTTTACCGGTATGTTTTGAGAGGTAATCTATGGAGAGTTTTTTAAGTCTCAGGATTTCCTTTGTGTGTATTGCAACATCACTGGTCTGCCCCTGAACTCCTCCCCATGGTTGATGAATCATTACTCTTGCAGAAGGTAGTATAAAGCGTTTTCCCTTTGTCCCTCCTGCAAGTATTATTGCTGCCATACTGGCAGCCTGTCCCATACAGATTGTACTTACATCAGGACCTATGTACTGCATTGTATCATAGATTGCGAGACCTGCAGTTACGCTGCCTCCCTGTGAGTTAATGTAGAGATTTATTTCTTTTTTAGGGTCTTCGCTTTCCAGAAACAAAAGCTGAGCAACGACCAAGTCTGCACTTTGGTCATTGATTTCCCCGTCAAGAAAAACAATTCTTTCTTTAAGAAGCCTGCTGTAAATGTCGTAGGCTCTCTCGTTTACTCCTGTACTGTCAATTACTGTAGGTACAAGTAATGATTTTGTGTTCATCAATTATTATCTTCCTCAGCTTTTTTGGTGTCTTTTTTTGCTGTTGTTTTCTTTTCTGCAGCCTTGAAAGTATTGTTTTCTACAAGGAAATCCCTTGCTTTTGCAAACTTAACATCATCCTCTGCATAAATCTTGAAAGCTTCGTAGTTTGGATTGTCTTCTTTAATCTCATCTCCATACTTGGCAAGTTGGTCTTTGAGTTCCTGTTCTGTACATTCAAACTTTTCTTCTTCTTTAACTTGCTCAAGAATAAGCTGAGCCTTGAGACCTTCAATGCAATCTGCTCTTCTTGTTTCAAGGAACTGTTCTTTTGAACCGCCGTTTGCTTTCATAAGCTTTTCTACGTCTTCCAAAGACATACCAAAGCGCTGTGCAAAGTTTCTCCAATCATCTTCAAGCTGAGCTGCAATCATGCTCTCAGGAATTGCAATTTCTGTTTCTTCAGAAAGTTTCTTGATAATTGCGTCTAACTTACTGTCTTTGTTTGCAAGGTCTGCACCTTCCTGAAGCTGAGCCTTTGTTGCTTTCTTAAGATCTGCAACTGTCTTGTACTCATCTTTGATATCCTGTGCAAATTCATCATCAAGTTCAGGAACATCTTTTACTTTGACTTCTTTGATTTCTACCTGAATGTTGACAGTTTTTCCAAGGTAGTCTGTTCCCATTCCGCTATCATCACCGTATGTCTTCTCAATGACTTTTTTGTCTCCCTTATTGAGACCTACAATGTCCTTATCCAACTGGTAGAAGTTGTAAGATGAGCCAACTGTAAATGTGAAGTCATCACGTTTTGTTGAAGCAATAGGTGCATTGTTTGCATCAAGCTCTACATAATCCATTGTTACGATATCGCCTTCTGCAATTGCTCCGTTCTTTGCTATTACCATTGCATTCTGCTGTCTGAGACGCTCTATCTCTGCATCTACTTCCTTTGCGGAAATCTTTGTTTCGTTATATTCAAGCTCAAGTCCCTTGTACTGTGGGAGTTTTACTTCAGGAACAACGTCATATTTTACAGTGTAAGTAATGTCCTGGTTTGCCTTAAATGGAAGAAGCTTGTCTTCATCCTGAAGCTCAGGTGTGCAGTAAGGAAGAGGGCGGTCCTTAGAATCTATGTCTTTGTAAGAATCCTGAAGGTTGTCTTCCATTAGTTTGAATGTAATGTCTTCACGAATAGCTTCGCCGTACATTCTTTCAATGAGTGAAACAGGAGCTTTTCCTGTTCTGAAGCCTTTGACTGTGAGCTTCTTTGCGTAATCCTTAATACTCTTGCTGTATTCTTCTTCAATCTTTTCTGCTTTGAGTGTAAGAGTGAGTGTTACAGCTGAATTTCCGAGTTTCTTAAGTTCCATAAATATCCTCTTTAATTAATAATTGGCTATAAAAAATGCACCAGTGTCACAATATATAGAAAATGGACATTTTTTTCAACTTACTTTATATTATGAAAATCTCTAGAGTATGAAAATGTAATAGGAAGCAGAAAATGGAAGACAAAAACAATGGAATAGGACTTTTGACTTCAATCACAATCATAGTAGGTGGTATGATAGGTAGTGCCATTTTCTCCTTGAGTGGTCTAACCATGTATATGGCAGGGCCTTCTGCTGTTTTGTCATGGCTTATTGCTGCCGTCATAATGCTTATTTACGGCCTTGTTATTGCAGAATTGGCAACATTGTTTCCAAAATCAGGCGGTGTATTCATCTTTCCTTTAAAGGCATTTGGAGAAGATTCTGCAAAAGGTAGGATTATAAGTTGGATTTCCTGTTGGGGATATATAAACGGCAATATTGCAGCAGTTGCGTTTGCCGCAATTTATGTAGGAACTTATCTAAGTGCCGGTTTTGGGCTTGATTCATCTATTCAAGTACCTTTGGCAATTGTTTCAACATTAATTTGTATGGTTCTTAACCTTGTAAACTTCAAAACTACCGGTAAGCTCAATACTGTTCTTGTTTCAGGTCTTCTCATAGCATTGGGAATTTATGTAGTTGCTGCTTTTTCAAGTTCTTCATGGGATGCTTCTCTTTTTGTTCCATTCTTTTTACAGGGAAGTGAAGGGAAGTTTGGTTTTGCTCAGGCTGTTCCTACTGCAATGTTGGGGTATGGAAGTATTGTATCAATTGCCTATCTTGTAGGAGAAGTAAAAAATCCAAAAAGAGACGTTCCTGTTTCTGTTGTGATTGGCATGATTATTGTACTTTCTATCTATTCTCTTGTTATTATTTCTACGTTGGGACTTGTTTCTGCTTCTTTCATGTCTGAGAACCCGGGAATGAGATATATTCCTCTTTACGCAGCCTGTTTTACAAAGCTTGCAAATCTTCCTTGGTTAAGCAAGGTTGTTTCCGTTGCTGCAGTTCTGGCGCTTTTGACAACAATGCTTGTTGTTATTGCCCTCACTTCAAGAGCTGTACAGGTTTCAAGTCAGAGAGGACTTCTTCCTGCTTTTATGGCAAAAGAGAATAATAACGGAGTTCCTGCAAATGCTGCCGTTGTATTATCTGTTATCTGCGCCTTGGTTTCTGCATTTCCGGGATTCACTGAAACTATTGTAAATTTGGGGGCTTTGTTTGGATCTGTAACTAATATTGTTCAGATTGTTGTTTTAATTTATGTAAGAAAAAACCTTGAATATCCTCAAAACGTTTTCAAAGCACCTGGTGGAAAAGTACTGCCTTTTGTGGGGCTTTTTCTGATTCTTGCCTGTTATATCCCAAGTTTCTTTTCCAGTTCTGCACTTGTATGGCTTTACACAATTGTCTGGTATGCAATAGGAATGTTTATTTACTGGATAAGCAGAAAACTTCACAAAGCTTAGTTTTGAAATTTGCTCTTGACACTAATTATTGTTTTGAGGTATACATTTCATGCATGCAGCAGTAGCGTAGTGGTTACGCACCACCTTGCCAAGGTGGCTCACAGGAGTTCGAATCTCCCCTGCTGCTTTTTTTACGCCCGGATTATTCCGGGTTTTATTTTTATTGAGCAACTTTCAAAACTTGGAAACTATCAGAGATAAAAAGAGGACTGCCAAAACAGTCCTCTTTAATGATTTAGTGGCGAAGGGCCATGATCCCCTGACCGATCGGATATGAGCCGATTGCTCTACCAACTGAGCTACGCCACCGCAACGAATTCACTTATAAATGATTTTACAAAAAAACTCAATACCTAATTTAACTTTCTCTTGACTAAGTATTTTCAAGTTCATAACATCACACAAAGGGAGATTATTATGAAAGAGTTAATTTCAAAACTTAAAACCATGCAGCCGGGACCTCAGGTTACAGTAGAAGGCTGGGTAAGAACAAAACGTGACAGCAAGACAGTATGTTTTATTGAAGTAAATGACGGAACTTGTCTTAAGGGACTTCAGATTGTCGCAGACAAGAGCTTAATAGACAATAATCTCCTTAATAATATTGCTACAGGTTGTTCTGTAGTTTGCGAAGGAAAGCTTGTTGCTTCCCAGGGCGGAAACCAGGATGTAGAAGTAGCTGCCCAAGATATCAAGATAATAGGAGACGCTCCTGAATCATATCCTCTTCAGAAAAAACGTCATACTCTGGAATATCTGAGAGAGATTGCACATCTCAGAGCAAGAACTAATACAATTGGAGCTGTGGCAAGAGTAAGAAGCACAATGGCTTATGCAGTTCACCGTTTCTTCCAGGAAAACGGTTTTTACTACGTAAATACACCGCTTATTACAGCAAGTGATTGTGAAGGTGCCGGACAGATGTTCCAGGTAACAACTCTTGACCTTGCAAATGTTCCAATGACAGAAAACGGTTCTGTAGATTATTCCAAAGATTTCTTTGGCAAGAAGGCAAACCTTACAGTAAGCGGACAGCTTGAAGGTGAGACCTACGCAACTGCATTGAAGAATATTTACACTTTTGGACCTACATTCAGAGCCGAAGATTCAAACACAAAGCGTCATCTTGCAGAATTCTGGATGATTGAACCTGAAATGTCATTCTGCAACCTTGAAGGAGACATGAAGGTGGCAGAAGATTTTCTTAAATATGTCTTCAAATACACACTTGAAAACTGTGAAGAAGATATGGATTTCTTCTCAAAATTTGTAGAACCAGGTGTTAAAGATACCATTCAGCATGTTGTAGAAAGTCCTTTTGCTCACATGACTTACACAGATGCTATCAAGGAACTTGAAAAAGCAAAGGATAAGTTTGATTTTACTCCGTATTGGGGATGTGATATTCAGACAGAGCATGAGAGATTCCTTGCAGAGGAAGTATGTAAATGTCCTGTAGCAGTTACAGATTATCCAAAAGAAATCAAGAGTTTCTACATGAAGCTAAACGAAGACGGAAAAACTGTCAGAGCCATGGACATTCTTGCTCCAAGACTTGGAGAAATAATTGGCGGAAGTGAAAGAGAGTACAGACTTGATGTTCTTCAGAACAGAATGAGAGAGCTTGGTCTTAAAGAAGAAGACTACTGGTGGTATCTTGATCTCAGAAGATTTGGTTCTGTTCCACATTCCGGATTTGGTCTTGGATTTGAAAGAGCTGTTCAGTACGTAACAGGAATGCAGAACATAAGAGATGTCATTCCTTACCCAAGAGCAGTAAAGCAGGCAGAATTCTGATATGAATATAAGAGATTTGAGAATAAAGCAGGAATTAAGACTGGTTTCCCCGGTTGAACTGGAAGACAGTCTCCCTGTCTCTTCTCAGGTCTTTAAAACTGTTATTGAAAACCGCGAAACAGTAAATAGAATAATTTTGGGACAAGACTCAAGGTTGCTGGCTATAGTGGGACCGTGCAGTATTCACGATCCTGCTTCTGCTTATGATTATGCACTAAAGCTTAAAAAATTATCAGAAGAAGTAAGTGATTGTCTTTTCGTAGTTATGAGAACATATTTTGAAAAGCCAAGGACTTCTTTAGGCTGGAAGGGACTCATAACAGATCCTGACATGGATGATTTCTGTGACATAGAAAAAGGTTTAAAACTTGCCAGAAAAATTCTCATAGAAATAAACGAAACAGGACTTCCGGTGGGAGGTGAAATTCTTGACCCTCTTGTTCCCCAGTATATAGATGATTTACCAAGCTGGGTTTCTATTGGGGCAAGAACAACAGAAAGCCAGATTCACAGAAGTCTGGCAAGCGGGCTTTCTGTTGCCGTTGGTTTCAAGAATAATACTTCCGGAGATTTTGAAGGGGCTGTAAACTCAATAAAAGCTGCCAATAAACCTGCTTCATTTATGGGAATAAACCGTGAAGGATTTCCTGCAGTTGTAAGAACTTCAGGAAATGATTGTGCCCATCTTATCTTAAGAGGCGGAGAACAAGCTCCCAACTATTTTGAAGATGATATTCAGAGAGCTTCTGTTAAACTTAGGGAAAACGGTCTTTTGAATACTATTTTGGTTGATTGCAGCCATGGTAATTCCAGACGGGATCCTTTGCGTCAGGAAGATGTTTTATCAAGTATTTTGGATCAGGTAATCTGGGGACAAAAGGCAATTAAAGGTTTCATGTTTGAAAGTTTCTTGGAATACGGAAGGCAAGAACCAAATAGACAGCACCTTGAATACGGTCTTTCTGTAACAGATTCTTGTCTTGGTTGGGATTCTACAAAAAGGATTCTGACAGAAGCTGCAGAAAGACTCAGGAGAAGCAAATGAAAAAAGTTCTTGTAGTGTTGGCAGATGGTTTTGAAGAAGTAGAAGGGCTTGCACCGGTTGATCTTTTGAGAAGGGCGGGGTGTAAAGTTATTACCTGCGGAATAGGAAAGAAATCTGCAATTTCAAGCAGAAAAATAGAAGTCTTGACAGACAGTGTTGTTTCAGAAGAAGTAAAATCATGTTTTGATGCTGTTGTTATTCCTGGGGGTATGCCGGGTGCTTCAAATATTGCAGCTTCTGAAGATGTTTTAAAGATTTTGAAAGATGTTAATGAATCAGGCGGAATAATAGCTTCTATATGTGCAGCACCGGCCGTTGTGTTGGCAAAATGGGGTTTTCTTGAGGGGAAAATGGCTGTTTGCTATCCGGGAATGGAAACAGATGACAAATCTGTTATTTGGAAACAAGACAGAGTTTGTTGGGATTCCGGTATTTTAACTTCCAGAGGTCCGGGGTGTGCAATTGAATTTTCGCTTGAATTGATAAAAGTTCTTGTTTCTGAAGAAGTTGCACAGAAGATTGCAAAAGATATAGTTTTGTATTGAATGACTGAGGATTGTTATGAGTAAAATTGGTTTTGATAATGAACTTTATTTTCAACAACAGACTAAATTCATTACTGAAAGAATGAAGAAAATAGACGGAAAACTCTATATTGAGTGCGGAGGAAAGCTTTTGTTTGATTATCATGCAGCAAGAGTTCTTCCTGGTTTTGATACAAATGCCAAGATGAGGGTTTTCCAAAGCTTCAAAGATGATCTTGAAGTAATAATATGCATTTCAGCAGGGGATATAGAACATAGGAAAATGCGAAGCGATTTTGGAATCACCTATGATACAGATGTTTTCAAAATGATTGACGATTTCTCTTTGTGGGGAATTAAAGCAAACAAGGTTGTTGTTACGAGGTTCAACGGAGAGACCAGCGTGCAAAATTTTGCAGATATGCTCACAAGAAGAGGCATAGATGTTTATTTTCATAAATCAATTATGGGATATCCTGAAAATGTAGACCTTGTGGTAAGCGACGAAGGTTATGGTGCAAATCCGTATATTCCTACAGAAAAACCAATTGTAATTGTGACTGCTCCGGGTCCCGGAAGCGGAAAACTGGCAACTTGTCTTGGTCAGATGTATCACGAATACAAAAACGGAAAAAAGAGCGGTTACGCAAAGTATGAAAGTTTTCCTATCTGGAATCTTTCTATTAACCATCCGGTAAATATTGCTTATGAAGCTGCAACTGCAGATTTGGGAGATTTCAATGAAATCGACCACTATTATGTAGCTGCTACAGGACAACTGGCCACCAACTATAACAGAGACATAGAAGCATTTCCTCTTTTGAAAAAGATTCTTGAAAAGATTACAGAAGGAAGGCTTGTATACAATTCACCTACAGATATGGGTGTAAACTGTCTTGGATTTGGAATAATAGATGACAATGTTGTAAGAGAAGCTGCACGTCAGGAAATCATAAGAAGATATTACAGAAGTGTTTGTGAATATGCTCAGGGAATCTGCACAAAAGAAACTGTAAGAAGAAGTGCCGCAATTATGGAAAGAGCAGGATTAAAACCTCAAGACAGACCAACTGTTAATGTGGCAAATAAGGCTCTTGAAGATGCAATAGAACGTGGAATAAACAAAGACGGTATCACTTGTGCTGCAGGTATGCAACTTCCTGACGGAAAATTTGTCACAGGACACAATTCTCATTTAATGCACGCTTCCAGTGCCTTGGTTCTCAATGCTTTAAAAGAACTTGCAGGAATAGATCATGATAAAAAGTTAATACAGCCGGAGGTCATAGCAAGCATTACTGCTATGAAACAGGTTCTTAAAGAAAGGGGAATTAGCCTTAATCTTGATGAGGCTTTGATTTGCCTGGCAATGTCTTCAACAACAAACGCAGATGCAAAGAAAGCTCTGCAGTATCTTCCGGAACTGAAAGGTTGTGAAGCACACATGAGTCATATTCCTTCTGCGGGAGATTCAAGCGGACTTAGAAAACTTGGAATTAATGTCACAAGTGAACCTAAATTTCCTTCAAATAATATGAGAAATTTTGGTTAATCAAAGTATCTGAAAGAGGCAGAAAGCTGACGGTTCTGGTTTATAGATAAACTTCCTTTGAAATTCTCTGCTATGACCAAGGGAAAAATAAATGTTACTTCTGCCTTTGTTCCTTTGTAACTGACTTTACAATACCGGTCAGAAAAAGACAGCTCAAAATCATTGAGATTTGTTTCTGCTTTGATTTCATAATCAGAATCTTTGTATGAGAGCTTAATGCTTTGCTTTGTTTTCTTCTCTCCGTTTTGTGCCTGTTCATAATAAAAAGCATTTGATATTCCCATTTTTCCAAAGGCAAAAGAGACTTTAAAATGTGTTTCCCTTTCTTGGAAAAACCCTCTGAAAGCAGGTTGTACTTTAATAAGGTCAGAATAAGAAATTACAGCATCTCTGAACTTGAACTCAACAATTGATTTATCACCTATTTCACCAAGTCTTTTTCTGTAAGTTAGATAATTGCCTTTTAGCCCCAATTTCAGGTCCATACCAATTGTTGTACCAAATCCTGCGCATTGATCACTTATACATCTTAAAAAAATTTCACTTGATAAAGAAAAATTCCTTCGGTACATGTAAGAATTTGCCCCTGCTATAAAAATTAGACTCCTTGTTTTCTCTTCCAAATCATTCCAGTCAACTGTAAAAGAAGTCAAATCTTCAAACGTGAAAGTATTATCAAGTCCCAAGACCGAAGCAAAACAATTTTCATTTCCTACAGAGAAACCAAAGCCCGTTTTATTTGCTCTCAAAGAAAAAAGTTCAATATTGTCAAGCTTTATGGTTATTCCGTTGTAATTTGTTGTAAGAGAAGGAGTAGAGACTTGTTTGAATCTGTTTTCATTAAAGCCTTTCATGTAAGATTTTGTTTGGTAAGGCTCAAGCATCTGAAGAACAATTCCGTTTGGTTTTAATTCTCCCAACCTTATCTTGTCATTGATATTCATAGAAAAAGAAAACGGTGAATTAAGACTTATTTTCCCATCTGTTCCAAAAGATGGTTTGACCAAAACTTTAGCTTTTGGTGTGTTTATCTGAAATACAGCAGAGTATCCGTCTGAAGATAAAGCGTAATCTGCCTGAATTACAGAGTGTAAAGGGAATATACAGAAGAAAGCAATAATTAAAAGCAAACACAACATTTTTTGTTTCATGCTAATATATGTTGTCATTTTTTACTTATTGCTCAATTTTTGAGTAATTTTTATGATTTTCCCATTAACTTGAAACAGCGGTGCAAATCTGTTAGTATAAACTGTTTCTTTTAAAATAATATTTAAATAGGCGGATAAGGTATGAATCCTAAAACTTTGGCTTACATTATCAAGAGAGTATTGCTTGCAATCTTTACTGTTTGGATTGTTCTTACAATTACTTTCTTTGTTATGCACCTTGTTCCTGGTGGACCTTTTGTTGGTGAAAAAGCAGTAACAGAGGCTGTAAGAAAAGCACTTGAAGCAAAATACGGTCTTGATAAACCTCTTATGGAACAGTACAAGACATATTTATCAGATATAGTTACCAGATTTGATTTTGGACCTTCTTTGAAAATGAGAGGACGTCAGGTTCTTGATATAATGAAAGACGGAATGAAAACTTCTGCAAAAATTGGACTTATTGCTGCCGTTTGGGCAACAATTGCAGGTGTTGTTCTGGGCTCTGTAGCAGCTCTTAAGAGAAACAGTGTAGTAGACCGTATCATCATGGTTATTTCAACAGCTTTTGTTTCCATGCCGTCATTTATAATGGGTTCTTTCATGCTGCTTCTTTTTTGCGTGAAACTTGCAGTTCTTCCTGCAAACGGTTCTACTGCAGCAGGCTTGATACTTCCTGTCATTGCCCTTGGTCTTTCACCTATGGCAAATGTCACAAGACTCACACGTTCGTCAATGCTGGATGTTCTTGGTCAGGATTATATAAGAACAGCAAAAGCAAAAGGAGTCGCTCCAAATAGAATTATTTTTGGACATGCTCTTAAAAATGCATTAATTCCTGTAATCACTTATTTTGGACCTATGCTTGCCTATATAACAACAGGCTCTCTTGTCGTAGAAAAGATTTTTGCCGTTCCTGGAATAGGAAGAGCATTTGTCAACAGCATTACAAACAGAGATTATCCGCTTATGATGGGAACCACAATTATGCTTGCTTCTTTAATAGTAATCATGAATCTCATAAGTGATATCATGTACAAAATAGTAGATCCTAGAATTGATTTCAGCTGAGGAAAAAGTATGGCAGAGAAAATAAAAAAGAAAGTTCCTTTTAATATTCAGCAGGATTTGTACAACTTTTTGCCTGCAACAGAAGAAGAAAAAGCTTACATGGTTCAAATGAGACCTTCCACAACTTTTTTTAAGGACGGAGTAAAACGTCTTAAGAAAAACAAGGTTGCTTTTGTGAGCTTCATTGTCATTGTGGTAATTACAATTGCATGTATTGTAATACCTTTTTTATGGCCTTATTCCTACGACGCACAGCTTGGAATTCAACCTGGAAAACCGGTAGATCCTTCTTTTAAGAATCTCAGACCATTCCAGTATGGTAAAACAGAACTTGCCAGAATAGAAGCCGGGGAAAAAGTATTTCCTCATATCTTTGGAACAGATGCCGCAGGAAGAGATTATTTTATAAGAGTTTGCTACGGTACAAGAATTTCTCTTGCCGTTGGTTTCTTTGCTTCTTTGATTGTTCTTGTTCTTGGAATTGTCATTGGTTCTGTATCCGGTTATTGCGGCGGTAAGGTTGACCTCATTATCATGAGAATAGTTGATATAATTTATTCTCTCCCTGATATGCTTATGGTTATCTTGCTTGCTTCGGTCTTGAGGGAACCTCTTGGAAATGCTTTGGAGGGGACTGTTCTTGAAAAGGTAGGAAGCAACATTATTGCCCTGTTTATTGTCTTTGGTCTTCTTTATTGGGTAAGTATGGCACGTCAGATCAGAGGTCAGATTCTTTCTCTTAAGGAGCAGGAATATGTTTTGGCAGCACAGGTTGCAGGAGCAAAAGGAAGTTGGGTTGTAAAAAAACACCTTATTCCAAACAGTATAAGTGTTGTTGTAGTTTCAACTGCCTTGCAGATTCCAAGTGCCATTTTTACAGAAAGCTATCTTAGTTTCCTTGGTCTTGGTGTAAACGCTCCAATGCCGTCTTTAGGCTCTCTTGCTTCTGATGCACTCAACGGTATCAACAGTTATTCTTATCGTCTGGTTATTCCTGCAATAATTATTTCTCTTATTGTTTTGGCACTTAACCTTTTTGGTGATGGTCTCAGAGACGCATTTGATCCAAAACTTAACAGCTGAGGAGAATAAAGTATGGCACTTTTGGAAGTTAGAGATTTGCATACCTCATTCTTTACAGATGCAGGTGAGGTCAAGGCAGTTAACGGAATTTCATTTAATCTTGATAGAAACAAGGTTCTTGGTATTGTAGGAGAGTCCGGTTCAGGAAAATCTGTAACCGCTTATTCCATTATGCAGATTCTTGCAAGTACGGGAAAAATTGTTGGCGGTTCAATTAAGTTTGACGGTCAGGAACTTATCAACAGCGGAGAAAAGACGATGAAGTCAATCCGCGGTAATAAGATTTCCATCATATTCCAAGACCCTATGACAAGTTTAAACCCAACTTATACAATTGGCAGACAACTTGTAGAAGCTATTACACTTCACACAAACAGAGATAGAAAGCAAGCTTGGGACAGGGCTGTTGAGATGCTTAAACTGGTTAATGTAAATGAACCGGAAAAGAGAATGAAGCAGTATCCTTATGAGTTCTCAGGCGGTATGAGACAGCGTGTTATGATAGCAATGGCTCTTGCCTGTGAACCTGATATTCTCATAGCAGATGAACCAACAACGGCTCTTGATGTTACAATTCAGGCTCAGATTCTGGATCTTATGAAAGATTTGCAGAAAGAACTCAATATGGCAATAATCTTAATTACTCATGATTTGGGTGTTGTTGCTCAAATGTGTGATGAAGTCATTGTCATGTATGCCGGTTCAATCTGCGAGCAGGGTACTGCAGATGAGATTTTCTATAATCCAAAACATGAGTACACAAAAGGTCTTATGAGGTCAATTCCAACAGCAGATAATTCCGGAGAAAAACTTCATCCTATTACCGGAACTCCTATAGACCTTCTTAATATGCCAAAGGGATGTCCTTTTGCACCTAGATGTGACAATGCCATGAAGATTTGTCTTAAAAAGGCTCCGGAAAGAAAGGTTATCAATGAGTTCCACTACAGTTCATGCTGGATGAACGAGAAACCTCAGAAACAGGATTCAGAGGAGGTAAAGCCATGAGCTCAAAAGAAGATAAGATTCTTGTAGAAGTACAGCACCTCAAAGAATACTTTGATATTAATATGGGCTTGTTCAAGACAAAGCCTCTTAAGGCTGTTGATGATGTTTCATTTAAAATTAAAAAGGGTGAAACTTTGGGTCTTGTAGGTGAGTCCGGATGTGGAAAAACCACTGTGGGAAGAACTATGCTTCATCTCTACAAACCAACAGATGGTAAGATTTTCTACGACGGTAAGGAAATTGTCACAAAGGCAGACATTTCAGAACTCAGAAAGAAAGCAACTATGGTTTTTCAAGATCCTTATTCTTCTCTGAATCCAAGAATGACTGTTGCAGATATAATTGGCGAACCTTTAGATGTACACCATCTTTGTGAGTCAGATAAGGAACGCCATGACAGAATTCTTGAGCTTATGGGGTATGTAGGACTAAACAGTGAACATGCTGCCAGATATGCACACGAGTTTTCCGGTGGGCAAAGGCAAAGAATAGGAATAGCCAGAGCCTTGGCTGTAAACCCTCAGTTCATAGTCTGTGATGAACCTGTTTCTGCTTTGGATGTAAGTATTCAGGCACAGGTTATCAATATGTTTGATGAACTTCAGGAAAAACTAGGACTTACATATCTTTTCATTGCACATGATTTGTTGGTCGTAAGACATATTTCAGATAGAATTGCAGTAATGTATCTTGGAAAGATGGTTGAGCTTGCAGAAGCAAATGAGATATACAATCATCCTCTTCATCCATATTCCCAGAGCCTTATTTCTTCAGTTCCTCTTCCGGATCCAAAGGTTGCAAGGGCAAATCAGAGAATAGTGCTTTCAGGTGATATTCCAAGTCCATTGAATGCTCCAAGCGGGTGTCCGTTCAGGACAAGATGCCGTTTTGCCTGTGAAAAATGTGCAGAGTCTATGCCTGAGTTTAAAGAAGTCTCAAAAGGACATTTTGTAGCCTGTCACAGGACTGAAGAAATTAACTGATATAGCATTCAATTTCAAAGAAATGTTTTATCTGTGATGTTTTTTTTATTGTGGAAATGAAACAAGCTTGCATAAAAATACAGAATGTTGTAAGTTTGTCCCATGTTTTTTTAGAAATCTATTTAATTCTATATAAGGAGAAATTATATGAAGAAAGCTCTTTCAATCGTTTTGGTTGTTCTTCTTGCTTTTACTTTGGCTTCATGCTCAAAGAAGGCAGCAACTTCAACAGCTCCTGCAGCAGCAACAGCAACAGCAACAGCAACTACAGCAGCAGCTCCTGAAGTTAAGGCAGAACCAACTTCAATTAATGTTTGTATCGCTTCTGAGCCAGATACAATCGATCCAGCTCTCAACTCTGCAGTTGACGGAGCAACTCTGGTTGCACACCTTTTCTCAGGTCTTTCAAAGTGGTCACAGGATGCCAACGGAAACCTTCTTCTTGTTGAAGATGCAGCAGAAAAGCTCGTTGACGGCGTAAAGAATGCAGACGGAACTTATACATATACATATAAGCTCAAGAAGGGTTCTTGGTCAGACGGAAAGCCTGTTACAGCAAAGGATTATGAGTTTGCATGGAAGAGAGCAGCTTCAACAGCTCTCGGAGCAGACTACGGTTACATGTTTGAAGTTGTAAAGGGATACCCAGATGATCTCGCAGTTAAGGCTATTGATGACAATACTCTTGAAGTAACAACAATTGGTCTTATTGCTTACTGGAACGAACTTCTTGCTTTCCCTTGCTACTTCCCTGTACGTGAAGATGTCGTAGCAAATGAAGCTTGGGCAACAGATCCTTCTACTTATGTTTGTAACGGACCTTATAGCATCTCAGCTTGGGAACACAACAGCTGCATTACTCTTTCAAAGAGAGCAGACTATGTTGATGCAGATACAATTCTGATGGATGAAATTAACTTCTATCTCTCAGATGATGCAAACAACATGCTTGCTAACTTTGAGTCTGGCGAGTGGCTTCTTATTGATGATGTTCCTACAGAAGAAATTCCTTCTCTCAAGGCTAAGTATCCTACAGAATTCGTAGTTGCCGGTCAGATTGGTACATACTATGTCTGCTGGAACGTAAACCAGGAAATCCTTCCAAAAGACAGCAAGCTTAAAGGCGAAGCTGCTGAAGCTGCAAGAGCAGAAATCAGAAACGCTCTTTCACTTGTCATAGACAGAAATTATATTGTTGAAGAAATTGGACAGGCAGGTCAGGTACCGGCATCATCATTCGTTGCTATGGGTATGACAAACGCAGACGGTTCACAGTTCTACAAGACAGCAGGAAAAGCAGGAAATCCTTACTATGGTTACTACAGTGTAGCAGCAGAAGACTTCCAGTCTAACTTTAACAGCTGTGTAGAAACACTTAAGAAGTACTATAAGTGGGACGGAACAAAGTTCACAAACTTCCCATCACTCACATACCTCTACAATACATCTGCAGGTCACCAGGCAATTGGTGAATATCTCCAGAGCGCATTTGCAGCAGTTGGTGTAAATATGGGTCTTGTAAACCAGGAATGGAATACCTTCCTTAACACAAGAAAAAACGGTGACTACGGTATTGCAAGAAACGGTTGGCTTGCAGACTACAATGATCCTATTTGCTTCCTTGACATGTGGGTAACAGCTTCAGGAAACAATGATGTACAGTTTGGTAAGGGTACACACAAAGACCTTAAGATGTACAACATTGACCTTACAGATTGCGGATATGATGTAAAGGTTACAAACGGTACTTGGGCAGATACTTATGATGTAGTTATTTCTCTCATCAAGAACTGTTCTGATGCAGCAACAAGAACAAAGCTTATGCACAAGGCAGAAGACATTCTCATGAGCACCGGTTGTATTGTACCACTTTACTATTACACAGATATTTATATGCTTGATGATTCAGTAAGCGGATTCTTCAGCAACCCACTTGGATACAAGTATTTCATGTTCTGTGAAGTAAAATAATTAAACTTCATGGTTAATTTGCGGCAGCTTTAGGGCTGCCGTTTTTTATTCACAATGTTGAAGAATAACATTTCTTGCAATTGAAATAGGTTAGTATTTGAGGTTACAATTAATTGTTTGAGTTTTAATGCTCGGTTTTTTATTGAATTTTTTTTATAGAGAGGGATTAAATGGTAATTCTTTCACTGA
>JAZLGI010000040.1:0-2662 GCA_045616225.1 Sphaerochaetaceae bacterium | reverse complement strand
AGTATTTTTACCGTAAATTGTTACAACTCCTGAATCGTAAATATTTACTTCTGCACCTGTTACCTGAGCAATACTCTTAATTGTCTTTCCGCCTGTACCAATTACTGCACCAATCTTATCTTCATCTACCTTGGTTGTAAGAATCTTTGGAGCGTACTTGTTAATTTCTTCTCTAGGACCTGAAAGTGTCTGTTCCATAATTCCAAGAATGTGATATCTGCCTTCTTTTGCCTGCTGAAGAGCTTTGCTCATAATTTCAGGTGTAACACCGGCAATCTTAATATCCATCTGGAAGGCTGTAATACCGTCACGGGTTCCTGCAACCTTAAAGTCCATATCTCCAAGGTGGTCTTCTTCTCCAAGGATATCAGAAAGAATCTGATATTTTGAATAATCTGCACCTTCTGTAATTAGTCCCATTGCAATACCTGCTACAGGTTTTGAAATTGGAACACCTGCATCCATAAGAGAGAGACAACCACCGCATACAGATGCCATAGATGAAGAACCGTTTGATTCCATGATTTCAGATACTACACGAACTGTATATGGGAATTCTTCTTTGCAAGGAACAACTGCCTGCAAAGCTCTCTGAGCAAGATGTCCGTGACCAATTTCTCTTCTTCCTGTTGTAAGTCTTCCTGTTTCACCTACAGAATAAGGAGGGAAGTTATAATGCAACATAAAGTTGGAGAAATTCTTCTCTCCGTCTATATTGTCAAACAACTGCTCATCCTGAACAGTGCCAAGTGTTGTAACAGCAAGTGACTGTGTTTCGCCTCTTGTAAAGAGTGCGCTTCCGTGAGTTCTGTCAAGAACACCAACTTCACATGTTATTGGTCTGATTTCAGTTACTTTTCTTCCGTCTACACGAACACCTTCATTAAGAATAGAAGCTCTGAGAATTTCATATTCCAAATCATCAAATAATTTTGCTATTTTTTCTGAAGCATCTTCATGCTCTGAAAGAACATTTGCAAAGTGCTGTTTTGTATCTGCAACAACCTTTGAAACATTTTCATGACGTGCGACTTTACTTGTTCCGGAAAAAGCCTTTTTTACAAGCGGTGCTGCATATTCTTTAATTGGTTCAAGCCATGAAAGGTCTTCATCTGCTGCTGTCATAAGAGGAAGTTTTTCTTTTCCTGCAATTCTCTTAAGCTCTAACTGGGCATCACAAATTGCAGTAATGACAGGCTGTGCAGCTGCAATGGCATCAAGCATGTTCTGCTCTGATACTTCATGTGCTCCACCTTCTACCATTGTAATTCCTTCACGTGTTCCGGCAACAACAATGTCCAAATCTGAAACTTCTATCTGCTGGAATGTTGGGTTAATTACATACTTTCCGTCTACAAGTGCAACACGGACACCGGCAATAGGACCGTTAAAAGGAATATCTGAAATTGTAACTGCTGCACTTGCTGCATTAATTGCAATAACATCAGGTGTATTTATCTGGTCTGCAGATACAACTGTAGGAACAATCTGAATTTCTCTTGAAAAAGCTTTATCAAACAACGGTCTCATAGGACGGTCAATAAGACGGCTTACAAGAATTTCTTTATCTTTTGGTTTTGATTCTCTCTTTAAGAATCCTCCCGGAATTTTACCTGCGGCGTAATATTTTTCATTGTATTCTACTGATACAGGAACAAAATCCAACATCTCTGTTGGTTCTCCTGAACAACATACGGTTGCAATAACTGCAGAACCTGCATAGTGTGCATATACTGCACCATTAGCCTGCTTTGCGATTTTACCTGTCTCAAAAACAAGTTCATCTTCACCGATTCTGACTGAAACTTTTTTTACTTCTGACATTTTCTTTCCTTTCTTCTTTACTTCTTTACTTCTTTTTTTGTTCAGCGCAGAATTTCCTAAAAACGCAGAAAGGCCCCGGAATTCCGGAGCCTGCGTTTTCTTGGAAATTACTTTCTAAGACCAAGTTCTGCAATAAGCTTTCTGTACTTCTCAATATCTTTATCTTTAAGATACTTAAGAAGACTTCTTCTCTGTCCGATAATCTTAAGAAGACCACGGTTTGAGTTATGATCTTTAGGATTTGCCTTAAAGTGATTCTGAAGATCATTGATTCTTGCAGTCAGAAGTGCAATCTGTACTTCTGTAGCACCTGTGTTCTTAGCCTCACCACCAAATTTTGTGATGAGTTCCTGTTTCTGTTCCTTAGTAACCATTGTTACTCTCCTAAAGGAATAATATTGTATCCGGTTTTATCCGTACAGGCAGGTCCAGAGCCAGATAATCCTCTGAAATCACCGTAAGGGCATCAGTTTCCTTAGGATTGGAATTCAGTGCACCTACAGCTTTTCCTGTCGCTTTCACCTTGTAAGTTCCTTCTTTTGGAAGAAGCTGTACAAGAGTACGGACATCAAATAACAGGCGTTTGTCTTTTTCTATTGCTTTACATTCAGATAAATCAAGACTATACGCTCTGCCAAGCAACATGGAAGCTTTCTCCATATCACCTGTTAGGATGCTTTTGCGTACCAAAGTACTGCTTACTGTTTCATTGTTGAGCAAAACAGAATCTACTACTTCAAGAAACGCAGAAGACGTATATTGGTTTAAAAGTTTTTTAAGTTCTTCTTCTTCTGCACTTGATACAGGGTTTCCGCACTTAAAACCTTTGCCAACTACC
>JAZLGI010000039.1:0-3191 GCA_045616225.1 Sphaerochaetaceae bacterium | reverse complement strand
CAAGAATTCTTGTTTGTGATAACCTGAAAACAGGAATTGTTTCCCATCCAAGAGAAGGAGAAGTCGTTCTTACTGCTAATTATCAGGCTCTTGTAGAACATTATCATACAGGATTAATGCCTGCCGGAGTAAAACAACCAAGGCAGAAGAATTCCACTGAAGGTACCGTCGGAGACATAGGTACAGACATTATTGCAAAGCTGAGAAACTATGAATTCACATCTTTCATACAGCTTAAGATTGCAGTCAGTGCAGAACTTGAGAATCACAATAATGCTCCGTTTCAAAAACGTGATGGTTCAAGAAGAAGTGTGTTTGAAACAGAAGAAAGGGAGTTTTTAAAGCCGCTTCCATCGATTCCATACGAAGTCGGAAAATGGATTTACGGCAGAAAAGTTCAGTTAAACTCTCATGTTGTTTTTGAAAAAAACTTCTATTCATTTCCGCACCAATACATCGGCAAAACTGTTGACTTAAAAGTCACACAAAATGCCGTGGAAATCTATCTGGACAATGAAAGGATTAAAACGCATGTAAGGTTTCCATCTGGAGTTACAAATAAATATAGAACAGATATTTGTGACATGCCCCAAGGTTCAGGATTTACAGAGTGGGATTCTGAAAGAATTCTGTCCTGGGGAGCTAAGATTGGAATCTCGACAAGAAAAGTTGTCCAGTTAAGAGAGCTTTTCAAGAATGTATTGAGGGCTCACGGATTGTCTGCAAAACCTACATGGGAGAGCATTTCTACAGATGCTATTCTCAAAGCAGTTTACAGGAATATAGGAATTAGTGTCTTACCGGCATCACTTGTTTCAAAACATATTAAGAAAGAAGAACTGTGCACTATTCCTATAGAAGGAAACCCTTTTGTTCATAACCTTTATGTTGTATGGCACAAAGAAAAATATCTTTCAGATAATATGAATGACCTTATTCACATGGCGTTTGAAATATATGAAAAAGAACGGTCAAAAGATGGTTTTATATGATTTTTATTTATTTTAATACGTTTTTTATATAGGAGTTAAATATGAAAGCTAAGTTTTACAGATGTCAGCATTGCGGAAATATAGTAATGTCAGTAGAAGATTCCTCAGTACCAATTATCTGCTGTGGAGAAGCCATGAAAGAAATGACAGGAGGAACTGTTGATGCTTCAAAAGAAAAACATGTTCCTGTCTACTCTGTTGACGGAAACACCGTTCATGTAACTGTAGGAAGCATTGAACATCCATCTACAAATGAACATTACATTCAATGGATTGGTCTTTCTACAGACAAAGGTGTTCAGATACACTACTTGTCACCGGGAGAAAAACCGCAATCTTGTTTTAAGATTTGCGATAAAGAGAAGATTGATCAGGTTTTCTGTTATTGCAATTTACATGGAAAGTGGAGTTCGTAAGAACTCCTTTTTTTTGCAGACTTTTGTTACAGCCCCTTTGCTGTCCATGGAATTTTTTGAACTTTAAAGGCTTCAGATGGCGTTTTGTAGCTTAATGCACTGTGTGGTCTTTTAGTGTTGTAATAGTATTCTTTCATCGTTGTCATGAAATTTATATAAAAGCATTTTTATTCTTTCTCCGTAAGCCATGCATAAGCCGGAATAATGCTAATGTTTTTTCCATTTTCAGAAAGCTTAGCATTATCATGGTCTGTAATGATAAGAAGATTATTACAGTTCGTTTTTTGAGAGGCTAACAGCAATCCTTTTTTTTCACGCTTAAAAGTTTTTTCATTTGATATGTCATAGCATACTTGTATTATTTGGATAACCGTTTTTTCCTTGCATATCACAAAATCTGCTTCACCGGAAGTTTCTTCATAATAGTAAATATCATATTCTTGAGGTTTGTAACGTCTTAGCAATTCAATATAAATAATTGTTTCAAGTCTCCATCCCAGGTTTTCTCCTGCCATGGCGTTTTCCCGCTTATTCATAAAACCAACATCAATAGCATAGGCTTTTTCATCATTAATACGCATTTTACTTTTGAAAGAGAATTTGAGAAGTCCTGTAATTAGATATGCATTTTTTGCATAGCTTACATAATTTTCTGCAGTATGATCTGAGCCAATACCAAACAGCCTTTTCAGTTCTATATAGTTGATTTTTGAAGGTGCATTGTTCAGTAAGTGATTTGCAATGTTCTCAAAAGCAACTTTGTACTTTATAGAGTATCTCTGTTCTATGTCTTTTTTGAGTATGTTATCAACAAGTGTATTGATATAAGTTTGTTTTCTATTCTCATTAAAAAGCTCAGGGAATCCACCATCATGAAGGTAAGAATCAAAAGCCGAACGTAGTAAACCAATTTCTTTTGTTGTATTGTGAGCAGTATTTATTTTTTTATAATCGCAGTATTCGGAAAAAGAGAATGGGTACAGCTCTGTTTTCATGTATCTGCCGGTAAGATGGGTTGCAAGTTCTCCACTGAGGAGTTTCGCATTTGAACCTGTAATCAGGATATGCATTCCTGTACGCAAGAGACGGTTAACAAATAAAAACCATTCATCTACATTCTGTATTTCATCAATAAAAAGGTGATTGAAGTCTCCGTAAATCTTATAAAGACATTCAAGTATCTTGTTTAAATCTTCTGCTTCAATTCCATATAGTCGTTCATCATCAAAGTTTACGTATGCAAAAGTTAAACCTGACTTTTTGATAACATTCAAACATAGTGTAGATTTGCCACTTCTCCTTATTCCTATTATTACCTGGGCAAGTTTGCTATTAAGATTTACAAGTTTTTCTTCAGGTCGTGTACAGTAATTCCCTTTAAGGGAAGAAATAAACTCTTCTTTCTGTTCTAATAGTATTCTTTCTAATGCATGCAAACCCATGTTCTTAGACTGCGATATTTTTGAGATTTTGTCAACTTAAACTGCGATATTTTTAAGTTTTTTATTCTTTAAACTGCGAAATTTTTAAAGTTGTACCAAGCGGTGGTACTTGCCCCTGCGCAAAGCTTGAGCGTACCTGTCACCTAAACTATCTTGACTGTCTTCTAAAGTTTCAAAACCTATCCTCGCTATGCTCGTCTTTTTACTTTCGTCGCTACTATAGGCGCCGAAAGGGGCAATGAAAAATTTGAAGACCAAAAAAAAGGAGAAAGTTATGGATTATTCAAAAATGGCAAAAGAAGAACTTAACCAGATTAAAGAAGAGTATAAAAATCTGAACA
>JAZLGI010000038.1:0-27183 GCA_045616225.1 Sphaerochaetaceae bacterium | reverse complement strand
TGGTAGATTTTATTTGCAAGCCTTTAAAACAAGAAGAGGTTACAGATGCAGAAGAAACTGTAGATGAGCTTCACAGCATTATTGAAACTGCTCAAGATGAGGGTATTTTGGATGAGGATGATACAGAAATTGTCCAAGCTGCCATTGATTTTCAGGATATTTCTGCCAGTGAAGTCATGACTGCAAGAGTAGATGTAGAAGCTATAGACATAGATGACAGTTGGGAAGATAAGATTGCTGTTATTCTTAATACTCCATATTCCAGAATTCCTGTATATGAGGACAGTATAGACAATGTTATTGGAGTTCTGCATCTTAACAGGTTTTTGAGGAAAATTGCAGATAATGATGGTGAATTTGATATTAAACCTCTTTTAATTTCTCCTTGTCATGTTTACAAAACAATGAAGCTTCCAAAGGTTCTTTCTATCCTTAAGAGTGCAAAACAACATCTGGCAATTGTAACAGATGAATACAGCGGCACTTTGGGTGTAATTACACTTGAGGATGTTCTTGAACAGATTGTTGGTGAAATTTGGGATGAATCAGACATTGTTGAAGATGATGTTATTGAAAAGAAAGACGGAGAATACGAAATAGACGGAGACTTGCCTATTGGAGAATTTCTTGAGCTAATAAACTGTGAAGATTCAGAAGAAGATATCCAAAGTGAAACTGTTGGCGGTTGGACAATTGAAGAGCTTGGGTCTTATCCGGAAGTTGGTACCAGTTTTTCTTTTAAAAACCACAAGATAACTGTCCTTGAAGTTGATGAACTTAGAGTATTGAAAATTTTGGTTCAGGAAAATCAATCGTTATAATCTACACGCTGACGTTCTACCAAACGGGCAAACAAACCATTGAGTTTCAACAGTTCTTGATAAGTTCCCTCTTCTTTGATTTTTCCGTCTTCAAGGTAAACTATTCTGTCTGCATTCTGAATTGTGGATAATCTGTGAGCAATAACTATTCTGGTACACTTAAGGTTTTCTATTGCTTGGGAAACTTTTTTTTGTGTGATGTTATCCAAAGCACTTGTTGCTTCATCAAAGAAGATTACTTTTGGATTGTTAGCAACTGCTCTGGCAATCATTAAACGTTGTTTCTGACCGCCTGAGATACCACCCTGTCCTTCTGAAATATATGTATGCATCCCCATTGGCATTGCTTTGATATCATCTGCAATTGAAGCAATTTCTGCAGCTTTCCAAGCATCATCCAAAGTTAACATTGGAGCAGATATGATAATATTTGAGAAAATATCTCCAAGGAAAAGCTTACTGTTCTGCATAACAGTTCCAATACTCCTGCGCAGAGATTTCAAGTCCAGTGTGTTAATATCTTTATTATCATAGTAGATAGCACCTTTCTGAGGTTTTTCAAAGCCAAGCAAGAGTCTGAGCAATGTAGATTTTCCGCATCCGGTTTTACCAACTATTGCAACATATTCTCCAGGTTTGACTTTAAGTGAAAGTCCATCTATGACATTTGGCATTTCTTCATTGTATTTGAATGTAACATTTGACAGTTCTATACCGCCTTTTAAATCTGTTACTACATGTTTGTTTTCTGATACTTCAGGTGTTGCTTCAAGTAAAGGTTTTGCCATTTCCAGACAAGGTTTTATTTCTGCAAATGTAGATGTAAGTGCAACAATTGAAGAAAGTGATGATGCAACTAGAGCATAAGAAGATGTAAATGCATAATAATTTTCAACAGAAATACCATTTTTAATTGACAGATAATACAAAACAAGTGTTCCAAAAAGTGAAACAGCCAGTGATAAAGTACCGCTGAGTTTAACAAATAAAGGCGGATTATACATAAGTTCTGCTTCTTTTGAATATGTATTTGCCCAACGACCAAGCATTCTTTTTTCTGCACCTGCAAGTTTAATTTTTTGAATACCGCAGATTGTTGAATAAGAAAGTCCGCTTGTTTTGGTAGATATTTCCATTGTTTTTTTCTTTATTTTGATTTGAATTAACGTAGAAATAATGCTGATTGCAATTGATGAAAGAATAATAACAAAGGAAGGGACTACAAGTACCGGCGCAAAAGAAGCTATCTGTCCAAGGTAGATTAATGAGAATAATGAAGAAAGCCCTATTGAACCCAAAGATTTGAATATAATGGTAAACAAGGAGTAAACATAATAAGCTCTTTGAGTCAATTCTCCTGAAGAATATGGTTTGAAAAAACCTGCAGGCAGACTCATAACTCTTCCTACAACTGCTGCCTGGACTGCAACGTTTTGTTTTGCACTAATAGAAGCTTCCAAGACTGTTTTCACTGTAGAAAACAAAAGTTTGCTGAGTATAAAACACAACATGAAAACAGATAAAGCTCCAAGTACTTTTATGCTTTTTGATTCAAGCACTGTTCCAAACAACCATTTTGTGAGCATTGGGCCAATTAACCCCACTGCGGAAACAATTGCAGTACTGAGAACTAACAAAACAATATCTGAAGTACTCAAGCATTCAAATGAGAATTTAAGAAGGTCTTTTACATTAAGACTTTTCAAAGGAAGCGGTTTGTAAAAACAAATAGCCTCATTATCAAAGAGTTTTTCATTTTTTGCTGTAATTTTTTCTCTTTTTCCTGTCTTTGGGTTCAAAAAGGTATAACCGAAAAACTTTCCCGGTATTAATGCAACAGCTTTTTCGTCATCTTTAAATGTTGTTATCATTGCACCTAAAGAATCTTTATGCCAACCTTTTTCCAAGGTTACACTTCTTCTCATTATACCGTTTGGTCTTAATTGGACTTCTATTTTATCATCTACTGTTTTTGCCTTTGAGACTAAATCTTTATCAAGAATCTTACAATGAAAGTATTTTAAAATTTCTTCTATGGCTGTCTGAGCCAAATCTTCTTTTTCCCATGCTTTAAGAAGTTTCTTTCCCATAACTGCGTTAGCTATTGAAGAAAGTGATTCTGAAAAGAATTTTTCATCTTGTTCTTTTCTAAGATTTAATTGATCGTTAAACCAGCTCATTTCTTTCTCCTACTCTGCAGTTACAAGTTCTTTGTAAATTTCTGAAGTTTCCATAAGTGTCTTATGATTACCAATATCAACAATTTCGCCATTTTTAAGAACAATAATCTGGTCACTTGTCCTTATTGTTGAAAGTCTGTGAGCAATTACAATACAGGTAATTCCGCGTTCTCTTATTGCTTTGATTACTTCATATTCTGTTTTTGCATCAAGGGCGCTTGTTGCTTCATCCAAAATTAAAATTGTAGGGTCTTGTGCAAGAACTCTTGCAATTTCCATTCTCTGGCGTTGTCCTCCTGAGAAGTCTTTGCCCCCTTCTGTCATTTTGTAGTTATAACCTTCCGGTCTTTGCATTATATCATAATGAAGCTGGGCATCTCTTGCCGCAAGAATCATTTCAAAATCTTCTATGCTTTCATCCCACATCTTTATGTTGTTTGCAATTGTGTCTTCAAAAAGAACTATTTCCTGGTCTACTACTGCTACAGAACCGTGGAAAACACTTGAGGTTATTTGATTTAAAGGTTTACCGTCAAAAAGTATTTCACCACTCCATTGCTTATATAGACCGGACAGCAACTTTGAGATAGTAGATTTTCCACAACCGGATTGTCCAACTATTGCAATTGTCTGACCTTGTTTTACAGAAAGATTAAAGTTTTTGATAAAAGGTTCTGACAAAGGAGAGTAACCAAATGTAACATTCTTTAACTCTATATTGCCGGAAAGTTTCCCTGTTTCTGCATTTTCTTCATCTTCAGGTGCAAAAATATGATCTTCTGGATATTCCATTACATCTTCTATTCTTTCCATAGAAGTTCTCATTTCCTGAATGGTTTGTCCTAGACCTATAAAATCATTGGCAGGGGCCATAAAGGATTTGAGAAAACCTTGGAATGCCATAACCATACCAACAGAAAATTTTCCGTTAAGAACCATTAAGACTCCCAAAATTAAAATGATACTATCTGATGCAGTAGTAAAAAATTGAGGAATCAAACCTAAATATGTTGTTATCTTTAAAGATTTTATTTGATTATTGTTAACACTAGCCTGATACCCTGCCCATTTCTCAAAGAAACCGTTTTCTGCACCGGCAGACTTAATTGTTTCGATCATTTCTATACCGGAAACAGTAGTAGCAGAAAGTTTTGCGGAATCTCTCATGGACACTCTTGTAATATTAATTCTCTTTTTTGAGATTTTTCTTGAAACAATACTGTTTACAGCAATACTCAAGAGGCCTACAAATGTAAGAACCATACTGTATCTGAGCATAACAAAGAGATAAAACACAACAAGAAATGCATCAAGTAAGAGCGGTACTACTGTGTTAATTGCAGTATTTGCAACAGATGCATAAGATTCTTGCCTTTTCTGAATATCACCTGCCATGCGTTGGGAGAAGAATACCATTGGCATCTTCAATACTTTCCACATATAGGAAGCATTACCTGACGCTGCCATTTTTCCGTTTATTCTAAGCCCAAATACAGATTTAAAAGCAGATAATATAATTTGAATGATATCAAAGGCAAATAAGAGAATTATAAATCCAGGAATCCAGGAAGCATTTGTTCCGGGAAGAATTCTGTCTATGAAAACTCTTGAAAAAGCTGGACTTATAAAACTTATCATAGCAGCAAGAACTGCTGAAAGAGTTGTAAAAATCAAAGCCGAGGTAGAACCTTTCAGGTTCTTGAAAACAAATGGAAGTATTCTTTTTTGTTTTCCTTGAGGCTCAAAGTCTTTTCCCGGTTTGAACTGCAGACATATTCCTGTGAAAGATTTGTCAAATCTATCCATTGATAAGCTGTATGCACCTTTTGCAGGGTCATTTATATATGCTTTATTACCTTTAAAACCATCTAAAACAACAAAGTGATTAAAGTTCCAATGTATTATACAAGGAAAAAGTCCTTCCTTTTTCAAATCTTCCGGCTCATATTTGAATGCCTTAGTTTCCAAACCGTAAGACCTTGCAGCAACAAGAATGTTTTTGGCATTTGCTCCGTCACGTGAAACTCCGCAATCCAAACGCACTTGTTCAAGCGGAATCCATTTTTTGTAATATGCAAGAATCATTGTCAGGGATGCTGCTCCACATTCCAAAGCTTCTAACTGCATGACAATAGGAACTTTTGCAACACCCTTTGAAATTGGTTTTTTTATTTTATCATTCATTTGCTGCCTCAATTAAAAACAAATGAAATAGGAGAAATTTCACCCAGGACAATATACCCCATGTAAACACCGTCTGATAATTTCTCTTCAAGTGAGATTTTTATTGCGTTTGGAGAAACAGAGTTTACAGTTCCGTTTATGCCGTTAATTACAGCCTTCATGTCTTCTTTTACACTTTCATTATAATCACAGAGGACTTCTCCGTTTTTGATTATTGCTGAAACAGAAACTTTATCTTCTATTTTTCCCATTGTTCCCCAGACAAAAGCACCTGCAAGCAGTAAGAAGATTGCAATGAAAATAATCCATAAACTTGGGTTTATTACCTTGATGTACTCTTTAAGATTATCAGGTGATTGTATCTGCTTTAAACTTTTTTCTCTGTAAAGATTTGAATTATCCATTTAAATGTCCTCTGCAATATATTTGCAATAATTATGATGTTAAACGAAGTTATTTGCAATAAACCCTATTGGCAAGTTTGTGGTAGATAGGATAGAGAGAAAAATTTCAGTCCAAAATCAGAAAATGCCATTTTGGACTTAAAAATTTCAGTCCCATCATTCTCAAATAAGTAAAGGGCTGCAACCAAGTCTAAATGACTTTGTTACAGCCCCTAAGTTTTAACTTTTAGTTAATTGAATTACTGAATAGCTGCTTGTGCTGCTGCAAGACGTGCAATTGGAACTCTGAACGGTGAGCAGGAAACATAGTTAAGACCAACTTTCTGGCAGAAAGCAATTGTCTTAGGATCTCCTCCATGTTCTCCGCAGATACCCAGTCTAATATTTGGTTTTACACTTCTTCCAAGCTTTGCTGCCATGGAGAGAATCTTACCTACACCATCTACATCAATTGTTGCAAATGGGTCATATTCATAGAAAGCCTTATCTGTATCATTTACATAATGACCAAGGAATGAACCAGCATCATCTCTTGAGAAACCACAAGTCATCTGAGTGAGGTCGTTAGTACCAAATGAGAAGAACTCAGCAGTCTGTGCAATTTCATCTGCAGTAAGAGCTGCTCTAGGAACCTCAATCATTGTACCAATTTCATAAGGTACTGTTGCCTGCTGCTCCTCAAAGATAGACTTGATTACTTCTTCTGCGTGTTCCTTACAGAAATTGAATTCTTTGTAATTTCCTACAAGCGGAATCATAATTTCAGGGAATACTTTAATGCCCTTCTTCTGTACGTTAATTGCAGCTTCAATGATTGCTCTTACCTGCATTCTGAGAATTTCAGGATAAATAATGGCAAGACGGCAACCTCTGAAACCAAGCATTGGGTTAAACTCATGAAGTGCAGAACACTTTTTGGCAATGTCATCAACACTTACACCAAGTTTAAGAGACATTTCGTGTCTTGTTGTGCTGTCATTAGGAAGGAATTCATGAAGAGGAGGATCAAGAAGTCTTATGTTTGCCGGAAGCCCGTTAAGCTCTGTAAACATAGCTTCAAAGTCTTCTCTCTGCATTGGAAGAATCTCTGCAAGAGCTTTTTCTCTTTCAATGGTGTTATTTGCAAGAATCATCTTTCTCATAGAAATAATTCTTGTACCGCCAAAGAACATATGCTCTGTTCTGCAAAGACCAATTCCTTCTGCTCCAAGAAGAACAGCTCTTCTTGTATCTGCAGGAGTATCTGCATTTGTTCTGACTCCCATAGTCTTGATTTCATCAACAAAGCTCATGAACTTTTCATAGTACTGATATAGTGCAGAATCTTCTTTCTTCATTGAGCCGTCAAGAACCTGAACAATTTCAGAAGGTTTGACTTCTATCTTTGATGCATAAATTGCTCCTGAGAAACCGTCAATTGAAATGTAATCACCTTCATTTACGACTGTTCCGTTTACTTCAAAACACTTTTTGGCAAAGTTAACGATAATTTCACCTGCGCCGGAAACACATGGACATCCCATACCTCTTGCAACAACTGCTGCATGGCTTGTCATACCGCCACGGCAAGTTACAACACCCTTTGATACTGCCATACCGCCAATGTCTTCAGGAGAAGTTTCTGTTCTTACAAGAATAACATCTTTTCCAAGTGCAGCCTGCTCTTCTGCATCTTCTGCAGTAAAGTAAACCTGACCGCAAGCTCCTCCAGGAGATGCATTAAGACCGTTTGTTACAGGCTTAATACCACTCTTTTTAATTTCTGACTGGTCAAGAATAGGAGCAAAGAGTTTGTTGAATTCAGCAGCAGGAACACGAGAAACAGCTGTTTTCTTATCAATAAGTCCTTCTTCTACCATTTCTACTTGAGAACGGAGCCATGAGAAGATTGTTCTCTTTCCGTTTCTTGTCTGAAGCATATAGAGCTTTCCTTCCTGGATTGTAAACTCCATATCCTGCATATCATGATAATGTTTCTCAAGTGTTTCTCTTATGGAACAAAGCTGCTTGTAAACTTCCGGGTTTACTTTGCAAAGTGTTTCAATACTCTGTGGAGTTCTGATACCTGCAACAACGTCTTCGCCCTGTGCATTCATGAGATACTCACCGTAGAAGTGGTTATCACCTGTGGAAGGGTCACGTGTAAAAGCAACACCGGTTCCTGATGTAGGTCCCATATTACCAAAGACCATTGACTGAACATTAACAGCTGTACCAAGAAGGCCTCTGATATCATTCATCTGACGATACTTAATTGCTCTTTCGTTGTTCCATGAACCAAATACTGCGTTAATTGCCTTAAAGAGCTGATCATAAGGATCTACAGGGAAATCTTCTCCTGTGTGTCTCTTGTAAATTCTCTTATATCTCTTAACAAGGTTCTTAAGGTTTTCTGTTGTAAGCTCATAGTCCCAAGTAAGTTCTTCTTCATCTTTAACGTCCTGAATTGCTTCTTCAAATTTTGCATGAGGAACGCCCATTACAACATCACCGAACATCTGAATGAAACGTCTGTAGCTGTCCCATGCAAAACGCTCGTTATTTGTCTTTTTTGCAATTGCTTCAACTGTATCAGGGTTAAGACCAAGATTAAGAACTGTGTCCATCATACCAGGCATTGACTGTGCAGCACCTGATCTTACAGAAACAAGAAGTGGCTGCTCTTTATCACCAAGCTTTGCATTCATTGTTTTCTCAAGCTGTTTAAGGTTGAGAAGTACTTCTTCTTTCATTCCGTCAGGATACTGACCATCATGCTTTGAGAAGTAATCACAAGCTTCTGTACTAATTGTGAAACCAGCCGGTACAGGAAGACCAATAGAAGTCATCTCTGCAAGGTTTGCACCTTTTCCACCAAGGAGGTTCTTCATGCTTGCTGTTCCTTCAGCAACACCGTTACCAAAGAAATAAACCCATTTGGTTACTTTTTTATCCATAATATCTCCTACTAAATAAATTTCAAAAATTCCTTTTTAACCATATTCACTAAGACCGAATAAAACAATTTCTTTTAACAAAAACAATTGCACTTTTGCAACTTTTTAAAGTCTTTTTGGTCATTTTTATAACTTCTTACACAAACTTGAAATTTTTTGAACTTTTTGTAAAATAAAAACATGAATAAACTTATTAGGGAAGATTATCTTTCAAGACTCAGAGGGCATTATTCAACAGAAGAAATTAAACACATCAAAGGCATAAGGAATTGCGGAAAGACCACTTTGTTAAAACAGATAATTTATGAAATAGGTCAGACTACAGACTCTTCACATATTATTTATTTAGATTTGGAAACAAATAAAGATTTACAAGACAATTTATTTTCTTTATTACAAGAAACAGGAATGAATTATATATTCCTTGACGAATTTGGTTTTAACAGCAAGGCAATAGAAATAGTTAATTTATTACGGCAAAAGTATCTATGTTCTGTTTTTTTATGCACAAGTTATGAATATAACTTAAATCAAAAAGATATTGTTTCATTTACTGTTCTTCCCCTGTCTTACCGCGAATCTATTGAATTACTTACATTAAACGGAAAAAAAACATCTTCTGAATTCTTCAATGATTATAAAGCTTGGGGCGGTTTTCCCCAGAGATTTGAAATCACTGATGAAAAACTTTTACCCAACTTTTTTGAAAACAAATACTATAGTTTGACAAAAAAACATGTTTTCAAAAGGGAAAATCCTCAAGAAGAGTATAAATTCAATACTATTACAAGCCTTTTACTTGGCAACAGCGGTAAAGAGTTTAAGGCTTCTTTTATTAGAGATTTCAGTAATATAAATAAAACCAGTGACAGAAGAATATCAGAAAGAAAAAGCATCTATAATTATCTTGAAAAGGCAGAGAAGGCTTTTCTTGTAACAAGCGTAAAACGTTATGATATAAGCAAAAAAGCTGTTCTTATCTCTAAAGAAAAATTATATGCAACTGACATTGCTTTTAAAGTCCAAAAATCAAAATATCTCAATTCAGGTGAAACTTGTACACTTAAAAATTTGGTTTTTAATGAATTGATGTTCCGTGGATATCAAGTATATACAGGCAAAACATATAAAAGTGAAATAGATTTTGTAGTTTTTGAAGGCAATAAAAAATGTTTTATTCAGGTTGTTTCAAGATTAACAGATGCAAAGGAAATTGCAGAAATATTTTCTTCCTTTTCTCCAATTAAGGACGCATCTCCAAGATATGTTATTTCACTTGACAGATTTGATTTATCACATGATGGAATTACCCATATAAATATTGAGGACTTTCTTTTAAACAGAAAAGTCCTCACTTTGTTTTGATATTAAATCAATTTAGGCAATGTAAGCTTTCAAGTGCTTGTTGTTTTTATCATCATGCATTTTTTCAATTGCTTTTTTCTCGATTTGTCTGATTCTTTCTTTTGTCAAATCAAACATATCTCCAATCTCTTTTAAGCTCATTGGTTTTCTTCCGCTTAGTCCAAATCTAAGCATAATTATTTCTCTTTCACGCTCATCCAAGGATTTCAGGGCATTGTGTACGTCTTCTTTTAGAGAATTGTCAACAATAATTTCTTCAGGTGACGGTAAATTGCTTTCAAGAAATTCTCCAAAATTAGCAGAACCGGATTCATTAGCTATAGGTGCATCCAAAGAAGAAATCTCAGAAGAAATCTGAATCAAATCTCTAACTGTTTCCCTGTCAAGTTCACAAAGTTGGGCAATTGTTTCATCTGTAACTTCAAGCCCTTCCTTCTCAAGACTCTGCTTTACCTGGTTAATTCTTGCAAGTTCTGCACTTCTGTTCATTGGGAGTCTAATCATTCTTGATTTTTCAGCAATAGCCTTTTGAATTGTCTGTCTTACCCACCAAACACCATAGCTTATGAATTTATAACCTTTTTGTGGTTCAAATTTGTCTATTGCAACTGTGAGTCCAACAGATCCTTCCTGAATTAAGTCTTCAAGTGGAATTCCTCTTCCCTGGAACTGTTTTGCAATCTTAACAACAAAGCGTAAATTAGATTCAATTAATTTATTTCTTGCAGACAAATCACCTTCTTTAGCTTTAACTGCAAGAATGTATTCTTCTTCATCTGTCAGAAGTCTTGTATTGTCATTTATATCTTTAAAATATGTTGCGAGTGCAGATTCTTCATTATAATTATCATTTTTTTTCATGGAAAATCCTCCACAAAATATTAAGCAAGAACCATGCCAAAATCAAAATCGATAAAAAACAAGTGCAATTTGAGGCTTTTTAAGGCTAAAATCAAAACATATTTACTCTTAAAAACAAAAAAAGGGTCTTTTTGACCCCTTAGTTTTATAAAACAAAGAAAATTGAGTCATTATGACTCAGCAACCAATTAAAACAGGTTCATTTTCTACTATAGGAAAATCAATATGAAAAGATTCCAGTATTGTGTGTATATTGGCAATCTTTCCCAAAGGAGATTCTTTAATAAACTCCTGAAGTTCTTTCCAACCTTCTTCTATTAGGTCGCAAATCATATCAACTTCAGGAGCAGAAAGAAATTGAGTATTTTTCTGAAACAAATAAGAAAGGACTTGCTCATGGAAAAACTCTGCCATTAAAGGCTGAAAGTTCTCAACATGAGCTCTTTCTTCAAAGATGCTGCAGCATAAGTCCATTTTGTCCCACAATGTGTCTTCCATAACTCCCTCTCTAATAAGTTAATTATGAAATCCAAAAACGGAAATACCAAAAATTAAATTTTTTAACAACTTTATAAATCTTGAGACAGGTAATAATGAATTAGCTCTTCTATCTCCTGTCTATCTGCAAGTCCTTTTCCATAGGCTATCTTTAGATATTGCATGTTAATGGCATCAAAATAGTCCTGAGGAACATAAGGCATTTCTTCATAAGTCATTAAACCATATTTTTGGATATCTGCATTTTTCTTTGCCTCATCAAATTTTAAATTGTCTCCAAATTCAAATACATAAGTCAAAGATTTATCATCAAGAGGGTCAAGAGAAAGCATTCCTTCTGCTAAATGGTTGTAATGTTTTGCTGTGAAAACATAATAAGCAGTTACCGGTTCTTCACGGAATTCAACAGAAAGTAACTTTAACCATTCAGCTTTATCTGCATTATAGAAGGAATATCCAATGTATTCATTTGCATTGTTGTAAGTAATTGTTTCATATCTGTTTGTTTCTTTTTCAAAGAAGCAATGCTCTTGAACAACAGAAACAGAAACTCCACCTTCAAAGTTAAGTATAAAGTTTCCATAACACCCCTCAATAGCCCAGAAGGAATCAATAGGAGCAGATGAAACCAGCCCTGTTTCATGGTCAACTGTCCTAATCATATCTCCAATTTTTAATGTTTCAACTTTCTGCTTTGTCCCGTCTGCCATAGTAATTAAAGTACCTGCGGCAAGACACCCATTCGTAACCCCTGCTGCATATAACGTAATATCAAATGTATAAAGATTAGGATCTAGGCTTGTCAGAAGTTTTTCTTTACATTCCTTATCCAAATACCAACCATCAAATTCAAGTATATCTGTAGGCGACACCAGTATTGTTTCAATGCCGTATGTGTGGGTTTTTGGTAAGTCACTTGTATATTCTTTCCTTAATTCCGTATCATCAGAACACCTATATATAATCTTGTATGTTGCAGGAACCCACTTTGCATAAAGAGTAATATTTTCTGTAATTGCAGTATTAAAATTAAATTCTTTTGTTAATGCAGCATCTGAATACCATTTATCAAAAAACGTGTCCTTTTTTGGAAGGAACAGTTGGTTCTGTAGCTTTTTCGCCTGAAAGAACTGTCTGACTTGTAATTGTACCAGCAGCTCCGTTAGTTTCAAACGAAACGATAAAAGAATTTGGTTTAAATACTTCACTTACTGCACCGGTATCACATCCAATAAACAAACCTGCAATAAGTATGACTGAATAAACTATTAATATTACTTTTTTCATATTCCCACACACCCTTTAAATTCTTATTGACCTAATTTTTCTGCCATTGCTCTTGATGCAAGGTGCCATTTCATAGAAGTTCTTCCATCTTTTACAGGATAGAAAACTCTGCAATGACCATCTTTAAACGGTAATTCAAAATGTTTACCAATCTTTAATGTAGCAAGGAAAACATCTCTTGCATCATCATGTTCTGTTATATTATTTCCCTCATAAGTACCTGTGTACGTCCATCCTTCTTTGGAGAAAGTCATCACACCTTTACCTACTTTCTTATAGTTATCACAGCCTGCCTGATCAATTCCGTAATCTACTTCTTCTTTAAGTTCAAAATCAGGAGCTTCCATTTCTTTTTTGAGGCATTCATATTGCCAGTCATACCACTGAATGTAATTTTCAAAATACTGTTTGTCTCCTTGCCATTCAAATTTGTAATGCTTGTTCAAAAAGGCTTTTGCATGGCAAGCTGTACATTCTATATCGTTACAATTTGAAGTAATTGTAAATTCTTTTCCACAGGAAGGACACTTATAGAACATTGTATCAAACCCATCTGCCCTACCGTCCTGCTCTACAGTTACATTGTATTTTTTCTGAAATTCAAAATCATCATAGGAAAGAGCATTTTTAATCTTTTCCATTATCTCATCAACAGAAAGATTAGTTGCTTGTTCAATATCAAGAAGTTTATGGGTATCTACATTAATATAGCCCTTGAGTCTGTTTAATGCCCATTTGGCATTTCCCATGCCTGCACCTTCTATTTTTGAAGTATAAACAGGAACTTTAAATGATTTTATCATCTTTGCAATTGAAGGTGACATGTAGCCAAGCTTTCCGTTTGAATAAATTGTTCCTTCCGGTGCAATGTACACAAGTCCGTTGTTTTTAAGCACATAACGTATCTTCTTCATAGATGATATATCCTGTGCAAACTGATGCTTTGGAATAACACCAATTCTTCTAAGCCAATAGTTGAACTTTTTAAAAGTGAACCAATGGTAAGAACCTAAGAAGTTAACTCTGTTTGGCATACAGGCACTTACTATGATTTTGTAATCTTGGTTAGATGTATGATTACTCAAGATTAAAGCAGGTCCTTGAGGTTTTTCTCCTGTAACATGTAAATTAAGTTTAAGAAGATTATATGTTGCAAAGAAATTACTTGCTAAAAAATATAAAACCGGTGCCGGTCTTTTTTGAATAGAATCTTTGTTTTCCATATTTTAATAATATCAAAACAAGCCTTTAAAGTCTAAATAAAAAAAATGAGAGGATGCAAAAAATGCTTGCACCCTCTTAGAAAAACTATTAAGGACTGACAATTACTCAACTACTGCGAGGATATCTTCTTCCTTGAGAATGAGGTAATCTTCATTGTCTAATTTAATAGCTGTACCGGCATATTTGTCATGAAGAATCTTCTGACCGGCCTTGACAGTCTTAACATCTGCGCCAACAGCTTCTACAAGTGCAAACTGGGTCTTTTCCTGAGATGTCTGTGGAATGAAAAGTCCGCTGGCTGTCTTTTCTTCCATTTTGTCTGCCTTAACCAATACTCTTTCACCAAGTGGTCTGATTGTCATGTTATTATCTCCTTTGGTTGTTATTAACAACGTGATAAATATAACTTTTTTATATTAAATCGGCAAGCCAAAGTAAATTGGACTAATAAAGAAAATTTTCTATTTTCTCGCTTAATGATGCAGTCTCTGTCTCCGGATGATAGCTTTCTGGGAGAGATGAAATCATCATGACTCCATAGCCTTTTGAAACTACTCTGCTGTCAAGAATCAGAACAATGCCTTTGTCTGAAGTATGACGCATGAGTCTTCCAAAACCTTGTTTTAATTTCATGGTTGCATCCGGAAGAGAGAGAGTAAAGAATCCGCTCTTTCCGTCTGATTCCAATTTGGAAAGTCTTGCTTTGTAAATCGGATCATCAGGCATTCTGAAAGGAAGCTTTGTAATTATGACAAGGCGCAGTGTATTGCCCGGTGCATCTACTCCTTCCCAGAAACTGTTTGTTGCAAAAAGAACGCTGTCTGTGTCTGTTTTGAATTTCTCCAAAAGGCTGTATCTGTCCAAATCTCCCTGTTTAAGAGTTGTCATTCCATGTGATTCAAAAACATTTTTCAAAGATGTGTAGCAATAGTCCATAAGTTTAATGCTTGTGAAAAGTATGAGACTTCCACCACCTGCAGATTCAACGGCTTTCTCAATTGTACTTGTCAGGAACATTGCATATTCTTCCTGTTTGTCCTTATCAAAATCCGGTGCATCATACGGAGTTAAAAGCATGAGTCTGTTTTTGTAATCAAACGGAGAACTGTAAACTTTTTTGATAAAACGTTTACCTTCTACAGGTAGTCCTACAGAAGCACTCCAATATGCAAAGTCATCTTTAAGGTCTAAGGTGGCACTGGTACAGACAATTGAACCTATTTTAAGAAACAAGGCCTGTCTGAGTATTTTAGATACATCAAGAGGAGCAATTCTGAAAAAAACATAGTTAACTCCTGCCCTTTTTTCTGTTTCAAGATAGTGAACGTCTTCATTCCACTTTGCAAAATCTACAAAAACAGCAAGCTCTTTAAGTACATCTGTGAGTCTTGATATAAGCACTTTAAAATCTGAAATTCTCTGTTGATTATCTTCTGTCAACTTTAATGATGATGCAAATCCCATTAAATTCTTTATAAGGATTCTCCCGTTCTCAAGCATTCTGTTTATAAGCGGCATAACACTCATAAAGAACTTTGGAGCGTTTTCTTTGACAAGAAGGACATGAACTAGACCGTTTATGTTAAGTCTGTCCAGAATTGCAGCATTTATAGTATCTGCATCAGAGTTTACCAAAGCTAACGATTCTTTGCATTTTGTTACAAATTCGGGATTATTGGAGAAAGATGCCATCTCTTCCAACATTCCGGTCTTGGTCACATTTTTACTTCTTGGGTTATAAATAAATTCTGACTGATGTCTGAAATCCAAGTTTGAATATTCAGAAGTAAAAAGGTCTGTGGCATGACGTTCTATGTTGTGAGCTTCATCTATAACCAATCTGTTAAACGGTGGAAGTATGCAATCTGACGAATAATCTTCTTGTGTTTTGTATCTTGTGTTGCTGTCAATAAATAACAAGTGATGATTACAGATAATTATGGATGCTTCTGACAGTATTTTCTTTGATTTAAAATAAAAACAATCCTGAAAATATGGGCATCTGGAGCCCATGCACAATTCATTATCGCTGCAAACAGAATTCCATAAATCATAGTCCAGTCTTTCTTTGTAGTCCGTTCTAAGTCCGGTCTCTGAAGAATTTGCAAATTCTATCATTTTTGCCAGTGATGTTGTTGAATCACTTGATAAAAGTTGCATTGACTGTGCTTCTGCATTAAGTCTTCTTAAACAAAGATAGTTATTTCTTCCAACTGCAAGAGCAACTTTACAGGTTTTACCAAAAGCTTCAAACAAAGCAGGAATGTCCTTTTCCATAAGTTGTTTTTGAAGATTTATGGTAGAAGTTGCAATTACTGTCCTGTCTTTTGGATTCTCAAAGGCATATTCCAGAGCCGGAGCTAAATAAGCAAAACTTTTTCCTATTCCTGTACCGGCTTCTATTGCGGCTATGCTGTCACTGCTGTAACAGTCATTAACATCCAAAGCCATATTCAGTTGGTCTTCTCTGAACTCAAACTTTGAGAGCTTTTGTGAAAGGAGTCCGTCTATATCAAAAACACTGTAAACTTGTTTTTCTTCCATCTTTTATCAAAGGTTTTATAAATTGTAATCTGCAAGTTTTCTTAAAATTGTCTTTCTGCCTATTCCAAGTACATCTGCAGCTTTGCTCTTATTCCCTTTGCAAAGTGAAAGTGTTTCAAGAATTATCTGTTTTTCTGCTTCTTCCATTGTTGAACCTACAGGAATTATTATTTGTCCTTCTTTAACAGTATGTGAGAATGAAGCAGGCAAATCAGAAAGTTCAATTACAGAACTTCTGCACATTACAACTGCACTTTGAACACAGTTCTGTAGTTCTCTTACATTTCCAGGCCAGGAATAGTTGTTCAGTGCGTTTCTTGCTTCATTTGAAAAACCTTCTATTTTTTTGGAATCTTCATTTGCAAATGTTTTTAAAAACTCATGGGCAAGTAACAGGATGTCTTCTTTTCTTTCTCTAAGCGGCGGAACTTCAAGCCTTACTACGTTGAGTCTGTAATATAAATCTTCTCTGAAATTTCCTTTTTTTACTTCTTCTTCCAGATTTCTGTTTGTAGCTGCAATAACTTTCACATCTACATGAATTGTTTCTTCTCCGCCTACTCTTTCAAACTCTCTTTCCTGTAAGACACGCAAAAGTTTTATTTGAGTGCTTTGGTCTATTTCTCCAATTTCATCAAGGAATATTGTGCCTGAATCTGCAAGCTCAAATTTTCCTTTTTTATCACTTATAGCACCTGTGAATGCTCCTTTTACATGACCAAAGAGTTCACTTTCAAGCAAATTTCCGTTAAGTGCTGCCAAATGTGTCTTTATAAATGGTTTGTCTTTTCTGTCAGAAAAATTCACAACACTTTGGGCTACAAGCTCCTTACCAACACCGCTTTCACCTGTTATAAGTACAGATGCTTTTGTGCTTGAAACTTGTTGAATTGTTTCCTGAAGTTTTGCCATCTTTGGACTTTTACCAAGAAGTTTGTTAAAAGAAGATCTTTCTTTGAGTTCTTTGAGTTCTTTTTCAAGTTCTAAGTTTCTTTTTTCAAGGTCGTTGTGAGAAATTGCTTTCTTCGTTATTAAAAAAAGATGCTTTAAATCTACAGGTTTTGTAAGAAAATCTACAGCCCCGTTCTGCATGGCTTCAACTGCATCAGATATTGTTCCGTGACCGGTAAGAACCACAACCGGCATCATTGGATATGCAGAATATATCTTTTTCAGAAGTTCCTGCCCTCCCATCAAAGGCATTCTTAAATCTGTAATTACCAAGTCTACAGGTTTTGTATTTACCAGATTCCAAGCTTCATTTCCGTCACTGGCTTTGACAACATCATAGCCTTCCATGGAAAGAGCATCCCCAAGTCCTTCTCTTATGTGTAATTCATCATCTGCAATGAGAATGAGTTTTTTCATCTTTTAGTCCTCTATTCTAAATCTTTCACTTTGAGGAATAGGAAACAATAAAGAAAAGGTCGAACCTTCTCCTTCCTGAGAAGAAACAAAAACATCTCCTTCATGTTCCTTCATAATCTTGTACAGCAAAGTGAGTCCCAAACCGGTTCCGGTTTCTTTTGTAGTAAAATACGGCTCAAAGATTCTGCTCTTTTGGACATCTGACATACCGCAACCGTTGTCTGAAACATCCAGTCTTACCATATCTTCGTCTATATAAGTATTTATCTCTAAAGTTCCGTCTTTTTTATCAATAGCCTGAATTGAATTTTTAAGTAAATTAAGCAGGGCTTGTTCTACCAGATTTGCATCTGCTTTAATTTTTGGAAGTGAATTTGAAAGACGAAGTTTAAAACTTATATGCCTTTCTTCCACTTCTAGTCTTACAAGATTTGCAGTTTTGTTTACTACATCATTTATGTTTATTGGTGTCATAACTGCATTGACAGGTTTGACTGCAAAATTGAAATCTACTGCAATTCTGTTAATTCTATCTACTTCATCTTTTATGACTTCAAGTGGCTTACGGGCGTCTTCAACACTAATGCTTCCTTGTTTTAAAAGTTTAATCTCAAGCATTTGAAGATAAATAGATATTGAAGCCAAAGGATTTTTAATCTCATGGGCAACACCTGCGGCCATAGTTGTCATAGCTGCAAGACTTTCATTCTTTTTAAATTCTTCCTTTATTCTTTTAAAGAAAGTTACATCTTGGAAACAGAAGATAAAACCGTCAAAATCTTTGCTGTTCAAACAGGAAACTCTTATGAGCCTTTGCCCGTTTAGTTTGCTGTTAATGTTAAACTCTTCTTCCGCATTCTTCTTTTTTTTATCAATAACCTTATTCATAAAAGCCAGTATTTCAGGTTCTTTTACAAATGCATCCAGCTTGGTTCCTGATGTTTTTCTTTCTGTGTTTACCCGTATCAGATCAGAAATTATTTTATTTGTGTAAAGTACTTTCTTTTGAAAACTTACTGCAATAAAACCATCTGTAATAGAATCCAAAACAGAGTTTCTGAGGTTAGCTTCGTTTATCTGGTTTTCTACAAATCTCTTCAAATCTTCATGAGACAGCTTTGCTATTTTCAAAAAGGCTTTTTCACTGAAGTTATTCATAAAACCTCCTTGATTCTGAACAAAACAAAATCAAGCGTCATTCTTCTTGTCTGAACAAATGCTTTTGCAGATGAAACTGCGTTATTTATCTCATCTAAAAGGTAACGTGCCCTTCTTTCTTCAATTGAGTTTTCCAGCAACCCTTTTCTTATTTCCTTTACAACATGGGAAAAGAATCTGTCCCAAGCTTGTGTTTTTTCTAGTTCTTCTGCCAATGCAGGTAAATCATATTGTTGCTTCTTAATTGCTTTTGCGGCAGTTTCTTTAAGAAGTTTATCGTTTACTCCGCTGTATTCAACAAAGAAAGTTTCCAAATCTTCATAATCATTTGGATTGATGAAAATACTGGAAAGGACATACTTCTTCTCTTTTTCGCCTAAACTTTTGAAATTAATTTTTCTAACTCTTGAAAGAATCGTAGCCGGCATTCTTCCTGGATTTGAAGAAATTAAAATAAAACTTGTATCTTTTGGAGGCTCTTCCAAAATCTTCAAAAGTGAATTAATTGCACCTGAAGATGAATTTTCCAATCCTTCTATAATTATTGTCTTTCTTTTTCCTTCTAAGGAAGAAGTGCTACACCAATCTTTTAGAGCCCTAACCTGACCTATTGATATAGATGTCATCTTCATCTGAGAAGGTCCGTTTTTTAAATCAATCAATGAATTCAGAGCTTTTTCTATTTCATCTGCAGCTTTTTTACTTTGGTTTTCCGGCACATCTTTAAGTCCGCTAATAAGGTCTGCACAGTCTCCAGCACCGGAAAATTTCTTCTTATTAGCAGAACTTTGGCTGTCACTCATTGCTCCGTTAAACTGACTGAGAAAAGTGTTTACAGTATCTGCCAAAAATTTTTTTGACGCATTATTTCCAAAGTCTCTGAACAGTTTTAATGCTGTCTTAATTCTGTAATTGTGATTTCTGTCTGAAATTATAATTGTGCTTTGGTTATCAGAACCCAAGGCATTTGCAGTTTTCATTGCTGCAAACATTTTCCCGCTGTACGGTTTTCCGCAAAAGAGCATACATGGTGGCACATTGTTTGAAGAGATTAACTCTTGAAGTATTGCAGCTGCTTCAGGTTGTGTTTGCCCAAGCCCTTGAAAACTCATATTAATTCCTTGGCAAATTTAAAAATAAATCCTTTAACAGGCTGAAGTATTTTATTATCTACCCAACTTGAACCTATGACATTACTTACGTCAAATATAGATTGTTTTGACAAAAGTTCAGACAAAAGTGCTATGAGAAAAACTGCTGTTGCAAGTCCTAACACAAAGCCCAGAATTTGGTCTACTACTTGAAAATTAGAAGCATCTGCAACTTGTGAAAATGCATTTCCTACAGACTTAATCAAAATGTACGTAATGAGGTAAATTGCCACATAACTGAAGAATGTTGAGAAAAAGAGATTAAGTCCTGTTTTTTCTGCGACGGTTACTGCCAATATCTTTGTAAACATTATTGCCAGAATGAGGCCTGCTATATATCCGGCATATTTGGAAAAAATCTCAATAAATCCTTGAAAGGCTCCAATAATAGCTCCTACAAGAATTAAACCAAATACAACATAATCTACTGCACTAAGGTATTCTGCCATGGCATTTCCTCACTGTTTCATTTTGATACAATTATATGCAAAATGACTCATGTTTACAATGAGAATTGACTGTGGCATTTACTGCTTCAAGAACTTTGTTAAGCCCAAATTGCAGTTTTCTGTTTTTGGACTGAAATTTTTAAGTCCAAATTGCGGTTTTCTGTTTTTGGACTGAAATTTTTGAGTCCAAATTCCCGTTTTCGGATTTTGGACTGAATTTTTTAGGTCCAAATTCCCGTTTTCTGTTTTTGGACTGAAATTTTTAAGTCCAAATTCCCATTTTCTGATTTTGGACTGAAATATCCTAAACTCGCTGCTGTTGAACATTAAAATTTGAGCTTTGAGTAATTTTTCTAACATAAGTAATTAGGAGTATATGATGGAGAAATATTTCAAAGAAAGAATTTTATATTGTACAATGATGATAAAGCATGCTAACTCATGTCTAGACAAGAGTTTAAAAGGAAAGCTTAAAGTTTCCAAAAACAAATGTGGCTATTACTTTTATCAGGTAATTGACGGGAAAAAGCAATATCTGAGAAAAGAAAATAAAGAGCAAATCAAGAAACTTGCGCAAAATGATTATTATTTTAAAGTAATTAAAATAGCAGAAAGACAGAAAAAATTTCTTGAACATTTTTGCAACTCATTCAAACCAAATGAATTAGATGAATACTATTCGAAATTAAACCCGTGCAGAAAAGCCATGATAAATCCGTATAATCCAATTAATATTTACATAGAAAAATGGAAGGCCGTAAAATACCAAAGGAAAAAAATTAATATCGACCAAGTTGCCTTTCTTACGCGGAACAAAGAATTTGTAAGATCAAAATCAGAAGTTATTATAGCAGATACACTGGACAAACTGGGGATTCCGTATAGATATGAGTACCCTCTGTATTTGGAAAACTATCAACTCTTTCCTGATTTTACCGTATTGAACATTAAGACAGGCAAAGAATTTATTTTTGAACACTTTGGAATGTTGGGTGAGCAAAACTATGATAAGAATTTAAACTTGAAATTGGAACTGTATTCCAGAAACGGATATTTTTTTGGAGAAAACCTACTCTACACATTTGAAACAAAAAATGCTCCATTAAATACATTGTATCTGGAAAAATTACTAGAACACTTTCTTCTAAATTAAAGCAAAGCACAAAAAGCAAAGCACACAATAGGCTAAACACTTGTGATAAACACTTTGTCATTAAGGGATTTATTTATTATACTTTATTCAATTATGGCTAATTTTTTCACTAAACTATTCGGAACAAAGCAGGAGAAAGATTTAAAAGCACTTACTCCTATTCTTAATAAAGTAAATTCATTTTCTGATTGGGCATCTGCACTCAAAGATGAAGACTTCCCTATCATGACTCAGAAGTTTAAAGAAAGAGTCTCAAAAGGAGAATCTTTGGACAACCTCTTACCGGAAGCATTTGCACTGGCAAGAGAAGCAAGTTTCAGAACACTTGGAGAAAGACATTACGACGAACAGATATTGGGAGCTATTGTACTTCATCAAGGAAAAATACTTGAAATGAAAACAGGTGAAGGAAAAACCCTCACATGTGTTCCTGCCGCATATCTCAATTCACTTGAAGGAAAAGGCGTACATGTTGTTACTGTAAACGACTACCTTGCCTCTCGTGACGCAGCGTGGATGGGACGTGTTTATAACTTCTTGGGACTCACTGTTGGTGTAATTACAGCAGAGATGGACACAGAAAGAAGAAAAGCAAGTTATACATGTGACATAACTTACGGAACAAATAATGAATTTGGCTTTGACTATCTCAGAGACAATATGAAGTACCGCTTCCAAGATAAGATACAGCCAAAGCACCATTACTGTATTGTTGACGAAATAGACTCAATACTCATAGACGAAGCAAGAACTCCGCTTATCATATCAGGACCGGCAGATGATGATACAATACTTGCCGTCAATTCAGAAAAAATAACAGGCTCTTTCATAGAATGTGAGAAAGACCCTGCTACCGGAGATTATCCGGTAATATCAAAATATGCAAAGCTTGAAGGCACAAAAGAAGAACCTGAAGGCGATTTCATGATAAATGAAAAAACCAAAAGAATTACCTTTACAAAACAAGGTATGCTTCATATGGAAGCCTTATTGCAGAACCATAACATAATCAAAGGCAGCCTCTATGATGATGAAAACTTTGAGTACGTCCATTACGTAACTCAAGCTATGGTGGCAAGATACCTTTACAAAAAAGATACAGACTACATTGTAAAAGATAATGAGATACAGATTGTTGATGAATTTACAGGAAGAATTCTATACGGGAGACGTTATTCAGAAGGACTCCATCAGGCAATAGAAGCCAAAGAACACATCAAAATTCTGGGAAAAAATAAAACACTTGCAACAATAACAATTCAGAACTTCTTCAGAATGTACGAAAAAATTTCAGGTATGACAGGAACTGCGGAAACAGAAGCAGTGGAATTCCAGGAAATATACAACCTTGATGTAGTTGTCATTCCTACTCATGTGCCGGTTGCCAGAAAAGACAATGATGACCTTGTTTACCTGAATGAACAGTTTAAGTTAAAAGCAGTATGTGAAGAAATTGCAAGAGTACATGAAACAGGACAACCAATTCTTGTAGGAACAGTCTCCATAGAAAAATCAGAACTCTACTCTGCTTTCTTGAGAAAAATGGGAATTAAGCATGAAGTTTTAAATGCAAAGAACCATGAAAGAGAAGCTGCAATCATAGAAAATGCAGGTGCTGTTGGTGCAGTAACAATTGCAACCAACATGGCAGGAAGAGGAACAGACATTAAACTTGGCGGTTCACCTGATGCAATGGCTAGAAAAATCTGCGGCACAGATGCAGACGACAAAACATTTGCACAGGCAAAAGCAAAAATAATGCCTCAATGGAAAGAGCAATATGAAAAAGTCAAGCAGATGGGAGGTCTCTATATCCTTGGAACAGAACGCCATGAATCAAGAAGAATAGACAACCAGTTAAGAGGAAGAAGCGGAAGACAGGGAGATCCTGGAACATCAAGATTTTTCATCTCTTTTGACGACAATTTGCTGAGACTCTTTGCAAAAGACAATGTCAAAGCAATGATTGGACGCTTGGGAATGAACGAAGGAGAGCCAATTGAACACGGTCTTGTAAGCAGAGTCATAGAGACAGCACAAAAGCAAGTAGAACTTAGAAATTTTGAAATAAGAAAACACCTTCTTGACTATGATGATGTACTCAACGACCAAAGAAACTTCATTTACAGCCAGCGTGATGACATTCTACAAGACACCCAGATAATCAACAGAGTTCTCAACGCCTGCAACGACATTTCAGATGAGATTTTGGAAGGCTGTCAAGAAGACCGAGACAAAGCAACACAGCTGCTCTTTGACAAACTTGGGCTGGAAATCAAACTTCCGGATACAGATGCCAAAGAATTTGTACATTCTGAAATCAAAAAGCTAATTGAGCAAAAAGTAGCAATTGTGGGCATTCCTCTTTTCTCTATGTTTGTCCAGCAGACATATTTAAGACAAATAGACACAAGATGGCAAAATCACTTAGAAGAATTGGAAGCTCTCAGAGATTCTGTAGGACTAAGGTCTTATGCCAACAAAAACCCGCTTACAGAGTACAAAGTAGAAGGTTTTGAAATCTTCCAGACCATGATTGGCTCTATTAGAGAATCAGTTGCCAAGACAGTAATTAAAGTAAAAATTCAAACCGAAAGAAAACAACAAGGACCAAGAAAGACAATAGAAACTCACAATGCGGCTTCTTCTTTTGACAATGCTATTACAAGGCCAAGCAAAGAAATAGGACACAATACACCGGTGCAAATTGTCAGAACTATGCCAAAAGTAGGAAGAAACGACCCTTGTCCATGCGGAAGCGGATTAAAATACAAAAACTGTCACGGAAAGAATCAGGGAATTCAATGAAAGAACTAAAAACTGCCTTCTTAAAATCATTGCCGGTTATGGCCGGCTATATGATTTTGGGAATAGGTTTTGGCATAATCTGGACTTCAAACGGGCTAAACCCTCTCATTGGCATCCTAATGAGTGTTTTCTTATACGCAGGAAGCATGCAATATGTTTCTGTGAGTCTGGTCACAACGGGTGCTTCAGTTCTTTCTATAATCGTAATGACTTTAGCTGTAAACATAAGGCATTTTTTCTATTCAATAAGCATGCTCAACAAATACAAAGATACGGGCAAATTTAAACCCTATCTTATTTTTGCTTTGACAGATGAAACATTCTCCATAGCATGTAACGGAGGTCCTCAAGGACTAAATGAACCAAGTTACTACTTTTGGCTTTCTTTGTTTAATCAGTCTTACTGGGTTTTGGGAACCGTAATAGGTGTTGTGTTGGGCAATGTGAATATTTCTTTCAAAGGACTGGAATTCGCAATGACAGCCCTATTTGTTGTCACCTGTACAGACCAGATTTTAAGCAAGAAAAATATACCGGCCTCTGTTCTGGGTATAATTATTCCGTTTTTATGTCTTCTGACATTCGGAACTTCTTCTTTTTTAATTCCAAGCTTAATCCTTATGAGTTTAATACTTGGAATTTACTGTAAAAAATCAAAATGAAAACTCAAATAACCGTTTTAATTGTAACAAGTCTTATAACACTTCTGATAAGAGCCTTGCCATTCTTCTTTGGTGACAAATTCAAAAACTCCCAATTTCTCAGAAAATTCAGCAATGTTCTTACTCCGGCATTAATTGGAATGTTGGTAGTATATTGTTTAAAAGATATAAGTTTTCAAGATAATTCTGGTTTGGCTTCTTTAATATGCGTTGGGCTTTGCATCATCACATATATATGGAAACGCAAAACCCTACTCTCAATTGTAATTCCTACAATTGTTTATATGTTAATGATTAATTGTCTCTAGTAGTCTGTAACAGTTACTGTGCATTCATTCATCTTTTTACTTTCATCGGTTGTTTCTATTTTTATTACTGCAGTTCCTTCTTTAAAAAGCTTTTAAATGCCCATTTTCGTCTACTGTTACGACATCCTCATCAGAACTGCTCCATAAAAGTTTCTTTGAAGTAGCATCATCCGGTTTAATTTTAGCAATAATGTCCTGCTCATAATATGGATCTACTTCCAGTTTAAAAGGAATAACACTGTTAATACATTTGGGTTCTTGACAATAAGCATAGATATAGTTGTCTTTACCTGTATAATTCCACTTTGTATCTTCTGTTCTATGAACATGATTATAGAACAAATTATATTTCTTTTCTCTTGAAACTTTTCCTAAATCACCGCTTTTTTCTTCGTTAAACTCTGCAGATTCAAGAGGAAGCACTTTTGTGTTCAAAGCTTCGTCTAAAATTGCCATAGTTGCAAAAGAAGATTTAATCTCATAATCCTGACTTTCACCAACAATAAGCAACTGAGTTATATAAACTTTTGTAAGAATACCAAGACAAGATTCAAAAGATGTTCTACCACTTCCTGCATCTGTCCAGAGATAAACTCTGTAATCTTTATCAAGAGAAGCATTTTTCAAAATTTCATTTGGGATTGTTATATTCTGAAAACTTTTTGAATTTTGTGCTTGATAGAAAGTGTCAGGAACCGTATACATTTGACCAATAGTTTTGTATTTGTTTGTGACATCTTCAGGAACATTAATTCCTTGCCCACTAACGGTATTCTTTACACCATCAAACAATTGTTCTTCTATACTGTTGCCATATTCTGCAAGAAATATACCCCAGGTTCTTCCATTTATTGCAGTTCCATCATTGTATCTGTATAAAGCATTGGCTTGAATAGTATCTATTTTTCCGTCTTTGAGGTTTACTTTTATATCTTTCCAATAAAAATAACCGTTCAAAACATCATATTCTTCACCACTCTGTCCGGACAGTGTTATATGAGCAAACAAAGAAAAACAAGAGAAAAATATCAATAAAATGAACATGCACTTTTTCAAAAAAATTACCCCCAGATTAAAATCCAAGGTTAATTTAGCATTCACACTGCGACAAACTTGCGACAAATTTTTGCCACAGTTTTATTCCCCACGGACTTCATGAAGAATTGCTCTTACTTCTTCATCTTCATATACCTGGTCTATTTCTTCATAAGTAAGACCTACATATTCATGACACAGATAATGAATCCATGTTTCATCTTCAGGAGAATTGAGAACATGTTTTCTGCAATAATAATCAGGTTGTATAGGAAGATGTTTGTTATCTTTGTAAAGAGGAAGTTTATAGTCATAAACTGCTATCTTTATATCTTCACGTGGAATTCCTTTGTCCATGATAATTTTTGTAAGCTTATTTACAGTGTTTCCGGTATCAAAAATATCATCTACCAGAAGAATTTTATCTCCGCTTCTTAAATAATCAGGAGAATAAGTCCAACCATCTACAAAAACCTGTGTATCTTCTCCCGGAATCTGAGCTGCTCTGCTTCTTGCAACAACAGCAGCATATAAAACAGGTCTCCTTTTTTCTTTCATACAAACCATCTTGAAGTATTCAGAAAAAACATTGGCCATGTAAACACCGCCACGAAGAGAAACATAAATAACATCAGGAATAAAGTGATCTTCTTTGTACATCTTATGTGCCAGTTTAAGAGCACTGTCTCTTATTACATCATGTGGAATAAATTCCTTCATAATAATCACTCCTTCATTATTTCTTTTAAATTTTTGTCAAGATTTCAAGACCGTTTTTTGTAATTGC
>JAZLGI010000037.1:0-28303 GCA_045616225.1 Sphaerochaetaceae bacterium | reverse complement strand
CTCCTAGTGTGTTACCTAGGAGGAACCAGTGATTACAAAAGTGTTACCTTTTCGGGGTCCAGATCACTGCAACCCAGTCAAAATGCCTTTTCCGTTACTTTTGGGAAATACTTAAGATAGAAGATGAATACTACAATACTGCAGACCATCCAACCTGCAGGATAGCACATTGCGACAGGAAGAATTGTATTTGAAATAAATTTTGTTAAAATAAAGAGATAGATTTGCCTGAAAACTACAAATGAACCCAACATTGCAATCATGGAAAGACCACTCTTTCCACAACCTCTCAAAGAACCTCCTAATACCTGATTAACACAGGCAGCAAGGAAGAAAGGACCGTTACATCTTAAGAAAAGAGCTCCATAATAAATTACACCGGTTTCTTCAGAACTTATGAATAAACTTACAAGTTGCGGTGCTGCAATTGCTACAAGTAAAACAAGAACAGAAGTACAAGCCCAAGCCAGATACAGAGAATAGAGAGAACCTTTTCTTGCCCTTGCTATATCGTTCTTTCCAATGTTCTGGCCAACAAAAGTAGTGGTGGCAACACCAATACTCTGCATAGGCAGGAAGAACAGCTGATCCAGCTTTCCATAAGCAGTCCAACCACCCATGACATCTGTTCCAAAGTAATTGATGTAGCTTTGGACAAATACATTTGAAAAAGCGGTAATTGACATCTGAATTGCAGTAGGAAGTCCAATGACAAAAATCTTCTTGGCAAGATTTTTATTTATCCTTAAATCTCTGAACCTAATCTTTACTACAGAATCTGTTTTAAGAAGTTCAACTACAACAACTATGGCACTTATACCTTGGGAAATAATTGTTGCCCATGCAACGCCTGCTGTTCCCATATGAAAAACAAGAACAAACAGCAAGTCAAGGACAATATTTGATAGAGCACAAATTACAAGAAGAATAAAAGGAAACTTTGAGTTTCCAACGGCTCTCATGATAGAAGCTCCCATGTTGTATATCAAAAGACCTGAAAACCCTGCATAATAAATTCTGAGGTATATAGTCTGCTGAACAGCTACATCTTCAGGAGAATTGAGAATTTTTATCATAAGAGGTATGACTAAGAAGCCCAACACTGTAAAGAACAAACATAGTATTAAAGTGATAAAAACATAAGTATGGACAGAGTCTTTAACCTTGTTTGTGTTTCCTGCCCCATAAAATTGGGAAATAACAACTCCGGCACCTGCTGAAAAACCTGTAAAAAAGCCAATTAGTGTATTGAGAACCGGCCCTATGGTACCAACAGCAGAAAAAGAGATTTTTCCTACATAATTTCCAACAACCCAAGTATCAACAGTATTGTAAAGCTGTTGAAAAAGGCTGCCCATCATGAGAGGAAGAGCAAAAGCTATAATCTGAGGGAAAATCTTACCTTTAGTTAAATCTGTTTCTTTGCTTAATGCCATAGCCCCATTAAGCATAAACCTACGTTTAAATTCCGACAAGTACAGCTATCTAAATAGTATTCAACCAAAGATTTATTATTTAGATATTAAATGCTAAAATATGTAGAACAGAAAGATATAAGAGAAGTTATAGACATCACGGTTCTTAATGAACAAATCAAAGAGATAGCAGCAAAGAAAATGATTTAAGAACAAAGATTGATTCCATTATTGCAGAGATAGAGGATTAAAATATGACAGAATTGATTAAGTCTGAAGATTTCAAAACATGGGTAGCAGAACTTGGTAAAAAGTATAAAACAGCTCAAATAAAGGCAGCAATTTCTATCAATTCTGAATTGTTAAAATTCTATTTCTACTTAGGTAAAGAAATAAGCTGTAATTCTTTTAAAGCTGTATATGGTAATAGTTTTTATGAAGAGTTGAGTAAAGAATTACAAAGAAATTTACAAGATGTTTCAGGACTCTCTCCAAGAAATTTAAGATATATTGAGAGTTTCTATTTGCTTTACTCAGAAGAAATTACAATTTTGCCACAACTTGTGGCAAAATTATTTTCAATTCCTTGGGGACACCATAGATGTATTATAGACAAGTGTAAAACTGTAGAAAAAGCACTTTTCTTTGTGGAAAAAGTGCTTGAAAATAATTGGTCAAGGTCTGTTCTTTTAAATTTCTTGGATACAGATTTGTATGAAAGACAAGGTAAAGCAATAACCAATTTTCAAGATACACTGCCTGAATTGACCGGGGATCTTGCACAAGAATTGACAAAAGATCCATACAACTTTGACTTCATTACCATTACAGACAGATATAAAGAAAAAGAATTGAAAGATGCTTTAGTTTCTAATATAGAGAAATTTCTTATGGAATTGGGAAAGGGGTTTGCCTATATGGGACGAGAAGTAAGGATAGAAGTGGGTTCAGAAGAGAAATTTATGGACATGCTTTTTTACAATACAAATCTTCATTGCTACGTTGTTGTAGAAGTTAAAATAAATGAATTTCAACCTGCACATTTGGGACAACTTGGATTTTATGTATCTGCTGTAAATCACCTATATAAGAAAAAAGAAGACAACCCAACAATTGGTTTACTTATTTGCAAAAGCAAGGACAATATTGTTGCCCAATATGCGTTGGAAGGAATAACAGTACCAATTGGTATTTCTGAATATGAATTACAAAAAACATATCCAACAGAGTTTAGAAGTTCATTGCCAACTATTGAAGAAATAGAAAACAGTTTGAAAGATACTGAGGAAACACTATAAGCATTCTTTCTTGATAAGTTCCTGCGCCATATTTTCAGTCTTTTCTCTTATTTATAATGTTCAATAAACAAGTGGCAATTCAAATCATCATTCTTCTAGATATGTTGCTCCATTAATAATCAGAAAGATAACAAATGCTGTAAACAGAAGAAACCAGGTTAATTTTAGTCTGGAGTGAATCTATCTCTGAATTGTTTGCATCCAGCATTGTTTCCAAAAGATTGGACTCAGAACCATAACCGGAATCCAGAAGTTCCTGTTGAACTTTAACCTTTGCACTTAACTGTTCAGACAAGGCCTTCTGATATTCTATTTTAGTGTTACAGACATCCATGTTTGTAAAGCTCTCTGTTAAAGCAGATGAAACCTGTACAATTGCATCATCTATATTAATTTCTGCCTGAGTGCTGTCATTTTGAGTTTTTAAATAGTTGTTTTTGGCTTTTCCACCGTCAAACAACGTAGTTTTAAGAGCTAAAGTAACAGTTGCATCCCAATCATCCTTTCCGTACCAGTCTTTTTCTATTCCCGGTAATCTGGGACCTTGATAATTAGCACTTACAACCAACGCAAAATCAGGAATCCAGTTTCTGGATGCAGAGGAAATGTTCTCTGACAAATCAGAAATATCCTTAAGCTTATTCAAAATCTTAAAGTTATTTCTGTTCTCACTTGTCGCCTTGTCCAAAAGATATGTATAGCCACATGCATTAAAATCATTAACCACAGAAAGCAACTGAGTTTCATTGAATTCTAAGTCATCTGCAGAAACAACCACTCCTGTAAGCCCTTTTAAAGCAGTTTCCATTTGCAAAATCTGTTGATGCACTTGTGCCTTTGCAACATTAATCTGATTTGCTTTGACCTTTATTCCAAGAAAATCTGTTTCTATCATAAGCCCATTCTGGAATGCTACCTGAGAAAGTTCTACCAAACGGTCCGAAATACTCTGTTGTTCATTGAGAAGAGCTTCTATCTTGTTCAAATAATAAAGAACTGCATATCTGGTTCTAATCTCTGTATATGCCTTATCTATACAATCCTCAAGTTGAATTTGAGCCACTTTGTAAATCTCTTCATAAAGGCTCACGGAATTCTTTAACTTTCCCCAAGTATAAACAGGTTGAGTTGCAGACAAAGAAAACTGGTAGTAAGTCTTTTCCTGTCCTTGATACAAGGTAACGTAATCTGTCCTGAAATCTACATAATCGCCAAGATTTATTCTTATTGGTTCAATAGGGTTACAAAGATAACTACCCGTAACAGTCAAGTCAACAGAAGGCATCATCCCCGCCCTTGCACTTTGAACATCCAAAAGAGCCTTATCCACATTCTGCGAAGCCGTTCTAATTGAGGCATTATTAAACATTGCAGCCTTTTCAAGATCCTCAACACCAACGGCAAAAATCCTAAAGACCGATACCAAAACAAGACAAAAGATTAACCGTTTTCTCATGCCGTCTCACCCAATTAAATAGTCTAGTCAAACTGTATTTTGGACGGAATACCGGTAGTGTACTTGGACACATTTACAGAATAATACTTGTCACCTGTATCCGGTTTGCCGTTATTATTGATATCCCAGACAATATTTACCGTAATAAAGTCCTGTTTTTCCGGCAACTGCCACTTAAGACCGGCTCCAAGCCCTGTAAAATGGCCATGAGTATAAGAAAGAGAATCTACTCCATGTTCTGTACTGTATGTATAAACACTTGCACCGGTTCCCTCATAAGCCTTAAACTCTGAATCTGTAAGAATAAGTCTCACATTGTCATATTCATTATCTGTTGATGTAGTGGCTGTATTTTCATTGTTAAAATCAATCTGTGAAGAGAATACAGGCATTGGGAAACGATTCTGTTCTATTGTTTGCTTGACAGAACTGGAATTTGAGCTTCCGCTGATAATTGATACCGGACCGTACCCGCATGGTTCATAATCTTCGTGGTAGAAAATCAGGTAGAGCTTGGCAACATCTGCAGTCTTGCCAAACAAACCGTTATTTGACTCCCATACAATCTTGTCTATTGTAAACTGACCGTTTTCTCCGGTTGTAGTGCAAGGAACATATTCATCTACGGATGGTTTAGTAATTTCTCCGTTTTTGAATAACTCCAGGTCCTTTTCATAGGCAGATTTATCATAATATGAATAAACATATACATCTGCAGCTCCCTGCTCCGAACCGTTTATAGAGTCTTTTGTGACTACCCTGCCACTTACTCCGGCTTCAAAAACTTGAGAACATGATGTTATGCAGATAATTAAAAATGCTAAAAAAATGAAACAATATTTTTTCATTTAATAAACTCCGTTTTCTTTTTTATTTCACGGGCCTCAAATGTGTAATAGAGGACCGGTATAATGAACAATGTAATAAGAGTGGAAGTTGTCAAACCTCCGGCAATTGCCTGGCCTACAGAGGCATAAAGCTCTGCACCTTCACCGGTTGCCAAAGCCATTGGGAATACTCCAAATAAGGTAGTGAGAGTAGTCATGAGAATAGGTCTTAGTCTTGAAGAACCGCCTTCTTCTGTGCTGGTTCTCAAAATCTCAAGTTCTGTCTTGGTATCAAGGAAAACATACCTGACATCATCTACATCTTGTTTAAGAATCTCTGCACGTTTTCCTTCTCTAATTTGGTTAATGTAGTCAACAAGAATAATTGCATTGTTTACGACAATACCGGCAAGGGCAATGATGGAAATTGCACCCATAATTGTCATCTGGGAACCAAATACCAAGAAGCTTACAATAACTCCAATAAGGCAGAACGGAACACTTCCCATGATTATGAAAGGTTGTTTAAATCGTTCAAACTGAATAACCATAACCATATAAACAAGGAATATAGCTATGATAACGGCAATTGACATAGACCCAATGGAGTCCATAATAAGTCCCATTATTCCTGCACTCTGAGTGTTTACACCACTTGGAAGCGGATTGTTTTTCAACCACTCATTCATTCTATCGTTAACTCCGGATGTATCTGCACTGACAAGAGTTGTCGTTACCTTTATAGAGATGTTTCTTTCACTGTGCTGAATGGAAGAAACAGTGTTATCAATTACAATATCACCTAAGTCTGACAGTTTTACCATTGCCCCTGCAAGTGTAGAAATATTTATTCTGTCCAGGAGATGGGAATCTACACCATCATCAAGCAAATCACTGGTAAGATGAATGTTTATTCTGTCTCCGTTGGAAGCAGTCAGGCTTCCGACATCAGTTCCGTTGAAAAGAATTGCAGGTACCATTCCGGCTTCATAGGAAGTAATGCCCAGTGAATTCAATTGATCATGATTCATTTTCATTGAAAGCAATAGCTCATCAAAGTTTGTACTCATTGATGTAGAAAGTACATCAGGATCATTTTTGAGGAAATCTCTTACCTTTACTGCATAGTCATAAATCTGGTTTATGTCAGATCCTACAAATTCAATACTGTAACCGCCTCCGTCTGAAATGTAGCCTACAAGTTTATCAAAACCTCCGTTTGCAACATTAATGGAAGCATCAGGTATATTTGCAGAAAGAACTTCCTGTGTCAGAAGAATCAAATCATGTACATTTCTTCTGTTTTTGTTCTTGAGCATGACATAAATGTATCCCTTGTTAGGGTGGTCAGACATTGAATCTCCCATTGCATCACTCATTCCTACATAAACTGCAATGGCATCTGTTTCCGGAATGTTCTGCCTTAACAGTTGAGCTGCAAGATTCATCTTTTCCTTTGTTCTTTCTATTGTGTACCCATTTGGAAAATCTGAATAAACATAGAATTCTCCGGTATCTACAGAAGGAATAAAACTATAACCAAGACCAACAACAAGTCCTCCGGAAAGCACTAACAGTATTACAGGAAGAATTATCACATAGAGCTTGTGGTCAAGGCTCCATTTAATTGCTTTCTTATAAGCTCCCTCAAGCTTATCATACTGCCTCATAAACCAGGTTTTCTTTGGTTCTTTATAGTCTTTAGTCATAATGACTTTTATGAGGAAAGGAATAATTACTATGGAAACAAGCATAGATGCAACCATACACAGTATCAGGACCTGAGCAAAACCGGTAAGAATCATTCCCATAATTCCTTTTAAGAAACAAATAGGTAGGAATACTACAACCGTTGTGAGTACAGAAGCTACAATTGATGCACCAACTTCATCAGACCCTTTGAATATTGCATGGTTACTGTCAAAACCCGGTTTTCCCAAATATCTGGAAGACTGTTCCAACATAACAATAGAGCCGTCAACAATCATTCCAAGTGCAACGACAAACGCTGCAGTAGTCATAAGGTTAATAGTTGCACCAATAAGTTTCATTCCAATGAATGTAAAAAGAAATGAGAGAGGAATTGATACACCTATTACAAATGTAGCCTTGGAATTATTGAGAAACAGATAGATTATTATGACAGCAATTACAACACCTAAGATTCCTGAATCCAAAACTGTCATAAGAGAGCTTTTAATGGATTTTGAGTCATCTTTATATACTTTGTAGTTCAAAGCACCATCTGTGTCGTTTTCAAGATTTGCAAGAACTTTTTTAATCTCTCTGGTTATTTTAACAGAGTTTCCTGAAGCTCGCTTTGTAACAGACACCATAATCATATTGCCGGACTCAGACATAACAAAGTTTTCAGACTTTGCCCTGGTATAGCTCACATCTGCAACATCCTGCAATCTAATCATTACATTGTCTTCACCCATGCCAACAGGAAGCATTTTCAATTGTTCAATATCATCAATTCCACCATCATAGGAAACGCTTATTGTTTTTGAATTATAATCTGCATGTCCCAAAGGAACGGAAAAGTCTCCGTAATTCAGAACTTGATAGACCTGAAGGACACTTATTCCCTTGCTTTCTATATCATTCATTCTAAGCTTTATCTGAATCTCTGGCTCTGCACTTCCTATTAACGTAACATCTGCAACTCCGTCAATTCTTGTTATCCTCGGCTTTAATGTTTCGTTGATATACTTGGTAATCCTTTCAGTGTCTTCTCCCCCGAATACTGCAAATTCCATAATAGGAAGCATTGTAGCTCCCCCTACAAAGGATATTGGTTTCTCTGCATCCTGAGGAAGTTTACTCATGAGGTTATCTACTCTGTATCTTATGTCTTCCAGTTGCTCATACGGATCTACATCATCCTGAAATACAATTGTTACCCATGACAGTGAATTTGCAGAAGTACTGTTCATACTCTTGTAATTTGGTAAAGTGGCAAAATCATCTTCAAGAATATTTGTAATGTCTTTTTCCACTTCTCCGGCTGAGGCTCCCGGATAAATCGTAAGGATTTCAACTTCCGGCATATTGATATCAGGCAAAAATTCAAAATTCAGACCAAAGACACAGTAAAAACCAAAAGCAACAAGCGCAATCAGAATCATTGCGATTACTACCGGGTGTTTTACGGCATAGTGGGATATCTTCATAGTACGTTTACCTTCTGTCCGTCCAGAAGACTTCCTTGTCCGTCAACAACAAACCAGGTGTCTTTGTATTTTTCGTCAATTACAAAACAGTTTTCATCAGATGAAGTAATGTTTATCTTCTCATACTTAACCTGTTGAGTTTCCTCATCATAACTGTAAATTGAAGTATCTGAATTCTGCACTGCCCAATCAAGGACAAGTGCGTTTTTAATCTCGTTATAAATTAATTTTACAGACACAAACATTCCCGGTCTGAAAGCATCTACATTATCTGTAAGTCTAATAGTAACTGCAAAAGTTTTTGACTGTGATGACACATAAGGAGCTATGGAGGTTACCTCAGCATTGCAATTGGCTCCGTTTCTTGACACAACTGCTTTAATCTTATCCTTATTGCAATTAAGAACATCAAAATACTTTTCAGGAATATTTAGATTAATCTCCAATTTTGATAAATCTGCAATGACGTACAGAGGTGAAGTCTGAGTTGCAACTGAACCTTCTGAAGAGTCTGCCATCAAAACAGTTCCGCTTACCGGTGCTTTGACATTCGTGTATCCAAGTTGTACTTCTGCCAGGTCATACTGGGCCTTATAAGCATCATACTGAGCCTTGGCTTCGTCATAATTCTGTTGGGAAACAGCTCCTGAAAGATACAAATTGTTTATTCTCTCAAAAGTTGCTTCAGCTGCGAGATATAAAGCTTCTGCCTGTTTTACTTGAAGTTCGTACGGTTCTTTATCCACAACCGCAAGAATCTGATCCTTTTCTACATAATCTCCGGCTTTTGCAAAATAGCTTTCCAATGTTCCGGAAACAAAAGGAACTACGGGAATCATTGCCTGAGCTTCTATGAAGCCGTTAAAAGTAAGACTTTCATTTACGTTTTTTCTTTGGGGTTTTTCAATTACAACTGCGGCCAATGGCTCTGAATAAGATTTCTTTTCGCCGTTAATTATAAAAACCCAAAGCAACCATGCTGCAACTATTGCAATTGCAATCATAATTATCCACTTCAGTGCTTTTTTCATAACATTAATCCTCGTTACAATCCAAAGTAAAAGTTAACCAATACCCCAAAAAAGTCAACCTTTGCAAAAAATAAAGTACGCCAACGTTGGCGTACTTTGAATAGTGAATTCATTTTAATTTCTTACAACTCAGTCATTTGCAAGATTGTCAAAATAACCTTGAATTAGAATTACAGGAGTACCCTTGTCTCCGCTTCCGCTTGTGAGATCACTCAAAGAACCCAGAAGATCTGTCAACTGTCTTGGAGTAGTTCCTTGTGAAGCCATATTTCCCTTAAGGTCATTTCCCTTTTTCTTTATACTGCCTTTAATTGCTTCATTAAGAGCCTCACCTGAAAGATTTTTGAAATCATTATCTGCAAGATACTTGAGTTTAAGTTCATTAGGAGTTCCTCTGAGACCTGAAGTAAATGCAGGAGAAACTACAGGGTCTGCAAGTTCCCAAATCTTTCCTACAGGATCCTTAAAAGCTCCATCACCGTAAACCATAACTTCTACGTTCTTTCCGGTGGCTTTGAGAATATTATCCTGAATAGTCTCAACAAGTCCCTGACAATCTCTTGGGAAAAGCTTAATCTTGTCCTCCGTTGCCTTGTTAGACCCTAGAAGACCGTATTTTTCGTTGAATCCGTTTCCGTCAATTGAAGAAGTGAGGATATCATCAAGACCAAGAACTACCTTTGCACCGGCTTTCTTCAATACGTCTTTTGTTCTGAATCTTGTATGGATATCACAGGCAATTACCTTATCTGTATAAGCCAAAATTGCCTGCGGATTGTTTGCAAAAATAATTTCTACATCTGCACCGCATTCTTTGATGAGATTTCCATAGTATTCTACATAATCTACTCCGGTAAACTGGTGAATATATGTTCCGAATACTTCACGGTATTTTTCAAGAGAAAGAACATCTGCATAAGGATTAAGTCCGCTTTCATATAGTTTATCCAAATCTACGAGAGAGTTTCCAACTTCATCTGAAGGATAACTCAGCATGAGAGTAACTTTATCTACCCCTTTTGCAATTCCCCTGAGACAAATAGCAAAACGGTTTCTTGAGAGAATAGGAAAAATAACTCCTACATTTCCACCACCGGTTTTTGTTCTGACATCTTTTGAAATTGCTTCAACAGAAGCATAGTTTCCCTGAGAACGGGCAACTACAGACTCTGTAACGGCAATAACGTCTTTGTCATGAATTTCAAGTTCTGTAGCAAGAACACTTTCAGTGACTATTTTTGCAAGATCATCTCCCTGTCTTATGATAGGGCAACGGACACCGTAAGATGCAGTTCCTATTGTTCTGTTCATTTTTCCATTTCTCCTATATATGGAAGAGTTCTTCCCTGTTCTGCATAGTCAAGACCGTAGCCAACTACCCAAACATCAGGAATATCAAAACCAAGATAATTTATTTCTATAGGGAAAGCCATTGCAGTACTTGGCTTTCTTGCAAGCACACAAGTCTTAACAGATTTTGTATATCTGGAATTAAAGTTTTTGATTAAGTAATCAAGTGTATGACCTGAATCAAGAATATCTTCAACAATTAAAACATCACGACCTTCCTGATTCTCTCTTGCATCCATTATGATTCTGACATTACCTGTGTATTTATCAGAATGACCGTAACTGGATACAGACATGAAATCTACAACATGGGGAATTGTCAGATGTCTGCACAAATCTGCAAGAAAAATGAAAGACCCCTTGAGAATTCCAACCAAAATCAAAGGCTCTTCAATGTCCTTGTAATCATGGTTAATCTGATCTGCAAGTTCTTTAACACGTTTCTGAATTGTATCCTGATCTACAATAACTCTTTTGATTTTCACAAAAAACTCCTAAAAGAAAAATACACCATATATTACCAATTTAACGTCAGATAATCTATCATGAAATCATTAAAACATTGAGATTATGGCTGTGACCATACCTGTAACACCTTCGCCACCTAAAAGTCCGCTTGAAACCAGGATAATATCATCATTTTTGAGTTTTGCCTTTTTACAGACAGCTGCAATTACAGCCCCTAGACATACAGTTGAAGAGATTTGGACAGAAAGATAAATTCCAAGTCCAAGTGTAGCAGCAGAGATACCACAAACCGTAATGATACAACCAATAATCATACCCACCAGAATCATAAGAGAATCACCGAATCCTCCAATCATGGAAGCTACAGCAACGGCCTGAGGTGCAGGCAAGGACTCTGTACCAAAACTACCGAAAGCATTCTTCATAATAAACAGAGCAAATGTAGCTACAACCGCACCCAAAACACCTCCTACAGCCTCTGCAAGCATCTGTGCTTTAGGATTTGTTCCAAGAAGATATCCGCTCTTGAAGTCATTCATCACATCACCTGAAAGACCACAGGCAACAGCGGTAACTCCTGCTATTACAAACATGGCTTTTGTGTTTGTTTTAAAAACAAACGAAATACAAAGTGTTACTATTATTCCAAATATTTCCATAGGATTTATACCGCTTTGTCCGGTAAGTAAACCACTTAGCAGAGCTACCAGGCAAATACCCATGCAAGCAAATAAAGCTTCATAAACAGCAACACTGGTAAAAAAAGCCAACAATATAGAAACCGCCACAACTGTAACAAATGTAATCAAAAGTTGTGTTTTTTGAATCTTGCTTCTTGCTGTTTTATCTTTAGCTTTGGACAAAAAAGCTTTGATTAAAATTCCCACTCCTGTTCCAAGCATTAATCCTATACCAAGGCTTTGTCTGAGAATCTGAGACATTCCAAGAGGCCCCATTATAAAGTAGCTGAGTACCGTACCCGCAGCCCAGAGAATAACAGAAATTTTATCTATCAAAGCCCCTATGGACATTGCCATGGGACTAATCCACATTGTAATGGGTTCTACTCTCTGGGAACCGTTGAATAAAGTTATTATAGAAGGAATAAAACCAACAACGTCCCTTAATATTGTGATAACAACACTTATTCCCATTGAAATGAAAAGCTTAATGGATTTCTTTCCGCGCTCAAGACCGTTTTTAAGGGTTTCAAAAGCAGCATTGCCAATAGGAAAAACAAGTTGTCTTTCTATAACAAGCTTTTCCCTAAACAGCCAAGAAAAGAGAGTACCCAATACTGCCCCGCAAATAGTAAGAACAAGTACGGAAACAAAGCTTATTTCTGCATTTGAATTTAAAATCCAAAGACCTGGAAGAGTAAAAGCCAAACCTCCTGCAACCATAGAGCCGGCACTCATAAGTGTGTGACAGACATTAATCTCCTGAATTGTACTGTTCTTGAATCTTGTGAGAATTGTCATTGAAAGAATAGTAACAAACACTGTTGGCCAAGGAAGCGCTCCCAACCTCAAAGCAACATACATAGAACTTGAAGTAATGACCAACAATCCCAGAACACCTACGAGAAAACCTCTGACTGAGAAATCTTTCATCTTTTCTTAATCCTTTAAGCAACTTTCAAAAATTGCTCCTTCTTTAAAATTGTCAAGAGCTGCCACCTCGTTTTCAAGGACAGCATTAATTCTAAAAAGAGGCAGTCCTATTACAGTAGCAGGATCTCCGGAAATATCTTCTATAAAATCAACTGCTTTTCCATATATATGATAACTGCCTGCAGCCCCCTTCCATTCTTCACTGTTTACATAGGCCTGCAGTTTTTCTTGGGAAATTGGAGTAAATGTAACATCTGCACTATCATATCCGTGAAAAATTTTCCCTTTGAAATACAAAGCATAACCTGAATATACCTGATGGGTTTTTCCTGATAATTCAGAAATCTGATTCCATGCTTCTTCTTTTGAATGAGCTTTTCCAATCAGTTTATTTTCAAACCACAGAAGAGTATCACAGGCAATCGCAGGAATATTTTCTTTAAAATCATCACTCTTGAGAAAAGCATTCAGTTTAAGAATAGACAGGCTCTCTACAACTTTTCCAGGATGAGTTTCCAAAGTTTCCTCCAGACAATCTTGAGGAAATACATTAACAGTAAGCCCTTCTTTTTGAAGAAGAGCTAACCGTGCAGGAGATTGAGAAGCCAAATTAACTTCCTGGAAAAAATCCTTTAATGACATTATTTGCTTCTGACCTTATCAAGTTTTACAAGTTCATAATCTTTGCACCCCAAACCAAGCTTTTCTGCATAGTCCAATTGGTCTTTCCAATTTGTAGTAGGATGATTATTCAGAAGATTATCGTTAAATTTACAAGGGCCGTTATCTGTAATATGGCAATTATCATTTGCCTTTTGTGTATTTACAGCATCTACACAGGCATGGTCAATTGCAACAGGGTCAAATGATGCAAACATTCCAACGTCAGGAACAATTGCCACATCATTGGAGCCGTAACAATCACAATAAGGAGAAACATCACAGACAAGAGATACATGGAAATTTGGTTTACCGCTTATAACAGCTTTTGTGTATTCTGCAACTTTTCTGTTTAAAGTCAAAACATCTGCATCACTGTGAACACTTAATGCACCTGTAGGACAGAATTCAATACACCTTCCGCAACCGGCACATTTTTCTTCATCAAAAACCATCTTCTTGTTATCAAAGGTCTGAGCAGAATGAGCGCAAACACTTGCGCATTTTTTACATCCTATACACTTACCTGCATCATATTTTGGTTTCATGGAAGTATGCATATCCTTTTTCCCTGCTCTTGAACCGCATCCCATTCCAAGATTCTTCATAGTACCGCCAAAACAAGCTTCTTCGTGTCCTTTGAAATGAGTAAGGGAAATAATAATATCTGCGTCTACAACAGCCCGTCCTATTTTTGCAGTAGGACAATAAACAGCGCCTTCAACAGGAACATCTACTTCATCTGTTCCCTTGATTCCATCGGCAATTATGACATTTACACCCGGCATGGAAGCTTGGTTAAAACCATTTGCTATTACAGTGTCCAAGTGATCTAATGCATTTGTTCTGCTTCCTGTGTAAAGAGTATTGCAATCTGTCAAAAAGACCTTGCCACCTCTTTCTTTTATATATTTTGCCAAACAGGCAACATACTGATGTCTGATAAATGCCAGATTTCCGAATTCTCCGAAATGAAGTTTTATTGCTACAAATTTATCTTTAAAATCAATTGTTCCAAGTCCTGCTTTATCAATAAGGTTTTCAAATTTTTCCAAACGTGAAACCTCTGAATAAGTTCTGAAATCACAAAAATAAACTTTACTTGACATCTTCTTTCCTCCCTATCAATTTCTTGCTTCTGTGTTTCTTACGGAAATCTCTCCGTTTAATATTTTGCGGTAATCTTCCAGGTTTTTCTTCAATAATTTTGGAATATTAAGTTCGTAAGGACACTTGGTCATACACTTTCCGCAATTAATACAATCCTCTATTTTCATCATCATAGCCTGAGACTTTGGTGTCAGATGACTATCTGACGGACTTCTTCTGATAAGCTGAATCATTCTTGCACACTGGTTAATCTGAATACCTACAGTACAAGGCATACAGTAACCGCAACTTCTGCAGAATTCTCCTGAAAGCTCTTTCCTGTCTGCTTCCATTATTTTTCTCATTTCATCATCCATTACAGGAGGATTATCTATATAGGAAATCCATTCATCCAACTCTTTTTCTTTCTGAATTCCCCAGATAGGAAGAACATTGTCATACATAGCTTCAAAGGCATAACAGAGTTTGGAATTATTCAACAGACCGCCGGAAAGTCCTTTCATGGCAACAAAACCCATTCCCTTTTCTTTACAGTCTTTTACCAGTTTAATTTCTTTTTCACCGGAAATATAGCAAAACGGGAACTGCAGTGTTTCATAAAGACCGCTGTCAATAGCTTCCTGAGCAACATGAAGTCTGTGATTGGTAATACCAATATGCCTAATCATTCCTTTTTGTTTTGCTTCAAGCATTGCTTCATAAACTCCGCTGCCATCACCCGGTTTAGGACAGAAAGGAGGGTTATGGAATTGATATACGTCTATATAATCTGTTCTGAGGTTTTCAAGGGATTGTTTCAAATCTTTCCAAAACTCCTCTACATTGGTAGCATGAGTTTTTGTTGCAATGAATATCTTATCTCTGATTCCGTCAAAAGCTTCTCCCAACTTAATCTCACTGTCCGTATAATCTCTTGCAGTATCAAAGTAAGTAATTCCCGCGTTAAAAGCTTTTCTTGCAAGATAAACTGCATCTTCTGTTGAAATTCTCTGAATAGGCAAAGCCCCAAATCCGTTTTTGTTTACCGTAATGCCGGTTTTACCTAGTGTTACCGTATCCATACAAACCTCCTTTTTATAAAACTAATTCAATTACACGTGAGAGGTCATCCAACTCAATATCCGGTATTATTCCCTTTGTGTTTTTCTCATGCTTTGGATTAAACCAACAGGACACTATGCCGGCATTGATTGCACCTTGGATATCACTTGTGAGTGAATCTCCTATAAGTATTGTCTTCTTTGGTTCCAATATGCTGTGTCTTAAGAAAACTGCATCAAAAAATTCTTTCATTGGCTTTTCAAATCCAACCTCTTCAGATAGAAAAACATCATCAAAAACCAGGGAAAGACCACTATTTTTTAATTTTCTGCTTTGAGCTTGTACAGTCCCGTTTGATACTGCATACTGTGGAATCTTTCCTTTAAGATAAAGAACAGTTTCTTTTGCCTTTGGCATGAAAACTATAAAATCTCCAAGGGTCTCCTGATACAATGAATTCAATTGGGAAGCAATAGAGACATCCAAATTTCTTTCTTTTAAGAATTCTGTAAATCTTCCTACAAGAATCTGAGAACGGGTCATCTCACCCCGTTCCAAAGCCTCCCAATATTTTACATTTATTTCTGAATACCGTGAGACCATTTCATTTGTACAAGTACCAAGGTTTAATTTTTCAAAGCACTTCTTCAGAGAAAGTTTTTCAGATGCAGCAAAATCCAGTAATGTTCCGTCAATATCCCAAAGAACAGCATCAAATTTACTCATAGTCAAATTGTAAGGAAAACAAACTAAAATAGGTAGTCTTTTTGCAAATCTTAACGTATTATTTTTGACATGAAAAAGATGCTTTTTTTACTAGTTGTTCTTGTAACGTTTCTTTTGTCTTCCTGCGTTACAGAATCATATTTAATTTCATCTGAAACATCCGGAAACAAAATTGTTTTTGAAAACGGAAGAGACTTTCAGCAAACTACCACTGCAAATCTTTCTGCAAAAGCGGCAGGTAGAAAGTCAGATGGCGGATACAATTCCGTACTCATTGAGTTAAACAATACAACAGAAGAACCTTATTCTTTCAAAGACAGTCAGATTTCAGTCCTTGGAGGAAACAAGGATACAGATTCCTGGAAAGAGATTGGTACATGGGATTGTCTTGATTTCTTTTCTTCAAAGGTCAATGAGGCAAAGGCTGCAAAAACTGCAGCAGATGTAATTGCGGTTCTTGCCGTTTTGGATGCAGTCTTTGACCCATACGAAACAATATCTTTTTCATCTGAATCAGGAACTGTCTTAACATACCGTTACTATGATCCTTCTAACGCTTTTTTTACAGCTTTATTAGCAGAAATGGTAAGCGAAGAAACAGAACATGAATTGAAAACAAATATTAATTTCCTTAAACAGACTCTTCTTTTTTCAAATGAAATAGAAAGCAATAAAGCTTATAGCGGACTTGTTTTCTTCCCTGTAGACAGAAAGTACCCAGATTACAAAATTGTACTGAATGACCAGGGAGAATGTAGAGAATTTGTTTTTTCAAGAACAGACAGAGAAGAAATAATACACCCTTGGAGTTGTGATAGAAACAGAACTGTTTTCTCATTGACATATGCACATTCACTGTTGTCTGAAAGAATGGGTGTAGATGGTCTTTGGCTTGCTTCAAAAGGGCTTGGTTGTTATGTAGGATTCTATGAAGATTATAAAGAAGAAATAGACTCTTTCCCATTTGGATTAACACTAAAGTGTTCACCTCATACTTGGCTTTTGTTTGGTTTTGAAGTAGGCGGTCATGTAGAAGATGATATTACCCAACAATGGCTTCTGGCCCCGCAGACCGGAATAAATGTTTCATACAATTGGCTGGATTGTATTTTTAAAATAAGTTATGACATTCCGTCAAAGAACTTCCTTTTTGACGCAGGTTTAGGATTCTCATTTTAAAATACTGTAAAACAATCAGAAAAAGGACCAAAGGCAAAACTGCACTTTGGTCCTTTTTTAATACTAAACTTTCAGGAATTAAAGAATGGTTACTGTTCCGTCTTCATCAATTGAAAGCTGATCTCCTGTTTTAACAGTATCTAGGAATTCTTTTCCAAGCTGATCAATTGCTATGACATCACTGTTTTCCCAAACACGTGCAAGAACAATTCCGCTTGCAGCAAGGGAATCTATGTGTTCACTGAAAAGAAATGCTGCAGGATTTACTTTTGCTGCACAAACAGTCTGAATTACCAGACCGCCGGTAGTAGAACCAATTGTTACAGGTAGACAAAGAGCCTTTCCTGTAAGGTTTTTCTGAAAAATGTCTGCATTATTCTGATCACTGGCAATAATTTCCTTTGCGCCTTTAAGCATTGAACCCTGAAATGTAGCAAGTGAGTTTACTCCGTTGTGGGAAACTATTGCCTCACCCTTGAAAGTTCCTCCGGCAAGAACTCTGCCCTTAAAAGTTTTACTCATTTTGCACCTCCGGTAATCTTTTCAAGAATTTCTGCATCTTTGTAATAACGGGCCATAGAATATGTTCTTAGCTTATTACTACTGGTCATAATAGGACGCTTCTTGGTAAGTGGGTTACTTGTATACATAAGAGGACAAATACAAGCAAGTGTTGCACCGGTTGCAAGCAACCTCTTATACATTTCTGTCTTTTTGAATTTATCTGCAACATCAGGAGCAGTTGTAAGAACAGTACGGACAGAAACTTTCTTTTGCCCGTTTTTCTTAAGTGAAGATTCTATATCCTCTGTCCATTTGTTGAGTTGCTGGAATGTAAGATGAGGGCAACCTATAAAACAAAGAGTTGGTTCTGCATCCTTGTTTTTCCACATTACCGGATAATTCTTGTAAACTCTCTCAAGTTCTTCATCATCAATGATGTACTCTTTGCAGTTTTCTGCAAGAAGACCTTCTCCCTGTTCAACAGCCTCCGGAGTAAGTTTATCTACATGATACAAACCTACTGCACCATTTGAAGCAGTTGCAGCACCAAAGTCCTTAAGATAACTGAGGGTTTCATCATTAAGCTCTGTTCCCAACCACTTATCAAGTCCAACGACATAAGGAACATCTTCAACAACTTTCATACCAATTGCAGAACCCAGAATCTGAGCTTCCGGTTTCTTTGTTGTCTTTATGATAACTTTCCAAGTTGCTTTTCTTCCTTCATCTGTCAAAAAGCCAAATTCCGGAACAAGGCCCAAGATAGAGCCAAAAAGATCCAACATTCCGCTGTTTCTGTTGCACCTTGCACCAAGGACACTGTTTGCAAAAACAACTGCACTGCTTTCTGCCCAAGAAAGAACGTCACCTTTTTTAGGAACATTTCCTACTTCAGGAAGATAACAGGCACAAGTAAAAGCGTTGGAATTCTTTAACCCCACAGCCTCAAGCTGTTTCTCATAACGTTTTTGTCCTGTATACAGAATCTTACTGTTTATAAGTTTATCAATCACATTATACGGGACATTCTCAAAATCCATTGGTCTTGGATCTATTGTAAAATCTCCCTTAACCTTAATTCCTGCTTCTACCAACTTGTCCATTGTAGAATAAAGCGGTTTTAAAAGGCCAAGTCCAAAACTTGTTACCAAATGTCCGTGATTATGTGTTACCGGTACAAGTTGCTTTGCACCAAACATATCTCCGAACATTACCAATGTTTCCATTACCTGAGCCATTACAGGTCCATTGTCTCCGTTTAAAATGCCCTGTTGCTCTTTTGTAAGCTTCATTTTTGGTTCGTACATTTTCTGCTCTCTCAAAATTAGATTTTCATTGCAACATCCCAGGCTCTCCAAATGACAGTCCTGAGATTTCCGACTTTATCTGCATCTCCTACAAGATGAACTCTCCTTGACGGAGCGGCAATTGGTCTTGAACGATAACCCATACAAGTTATTACACTGTCTCCGGAAAGTTTAAAAGTTTTTCCGTCCGGTCCCTGAACTTCAACACCATTCTCAGTTACCTTCAGAAGTTTTGTATTGAGATAAACAGGAACTTTCTTAAATGCCAGCATTTCTCTTAAGAAAGATGAATTTGCAAGGCAAATACCCTTTGCGGAAACAAGATCATCCAACATTTCAACAATCTGAACTTTCTTTCCCTGAAGTGTAAGGTCGTATGCAATTTCACAACCGGTAAGTCCGCCTCCTACAATGATTACATTGTCACCAACGGTTTTCTTTCCTGAAAGGAATTCAGTAGGTTCAATTCCAAATTCTCTGAGACCCGGAATGCCTGGACGATTTGCATAACTGCCTGTTGCAACAATTACCTTGTCTTCATGTAAGGAAGACGGGTCTTTTACTTCAGTATTAAACCTTACCTCTATTTCTGCCTTTTTGATTTCACGCTTATACCATTCAATCAGCTGTTTATCATGCTCTTTGAAGGAGAAAGCTGCAGCTTTTACAAATGTTCCTCCAAGGGAATCTGTTTTCTCGTAAATTACAGGTTTATGACCTCTTGCTTTCAATACAAGAGCAGCTTCCATTCCACCTATACCACCGCCTATGATTCCAACAGTCTTTGGAGAACTTGTTTTTACAATTCGGTATTTTTTAGTCTGCATGGTCTGAGGATTAAGCGCACAACGTGCCATGTGAATTGCATCTCCAAGATCCTGGTCATTGTTTGAATTTCCGTGCTTACACATGTTAAAGCATCCGTTGTGACAGTTAATACAAGGCTTAATCTCCTCTTCTCTGTCTTCCATAAGCTTTGTAATCCATTCCGGATCTACCAGGAATTGACGTGCAACACCCATTGCATCTATCTTTCCTTCTTCAATTGCTTTGGCTGCCACGTCAGGAGTCATTTTACCGGCACAGACTACAGGAATATCAACATACTTTTTAATGTGGGCAACATCTTCAAGATTGCAGTTATTTGGCATATACACAGGAGGGTGAGCCCAATACCATGCATCATACGTTCCGTTATCACAGTTGAGCATATCATAACCGGCATCCTGAAGAATCTTTGCTGCTTTTTCTGACTCTTCCATGTCACGACCAACTTCTGTGTATTCTTCACCAGGGACAGCTCCCTGTCTGAATCCCTTTGTATATGAAACTACAGAATATCTGAGTGTTACAGGGAAATCTTTTCCGCAGGCTTCTTTTATTGCCTTTACAATATCACAGGCAAAACGAAGTCTGTTTTCCAAAGAACCGCCATATTCATCTGTTCTCTGGTTTGTGTACTTCATTGCAAACTGGTCCAGCATATAACCTTCATGCACTGCATGGACTTCAATACCATCTACACCTGCGTCCTGACAAAGTTTTGCAGTTTTTGCAAAAGCTTCAACTATCTGCTGAATCTGTTCTTTTGTATAAGGCTTTGAATAACAACCATCTGCCCAACGGTTTTCGTTTGCACTTGCACTTCCGCAAATGAAATCCATGTCAAAAACAGGTTTCAAAAGAAAACCAAGAGCTTTGTTCTTAATCATATTTGCCATGAGATCGTTAACAGCCATACTTCTTCCCATTCCTGCAGTTAGCTGAACGAACATCTTTGCTCCGGTCTTATGGAACTCTTCCATAAAATCTTTAAGCTGTTCAAATTTTCCTTTTCCCTGGTACAACCACTTACCAAACATTGTGTCACGTATTGGTGCAATTCCGGGAAGGATTAGACCACAATTGTTTTTTGCTCTTTCAAGAAGGAAATTTGCAGCTTCCTTGTCAAAATGATTTGGTTCCATCCATCCAAAGATAGAAGTGCCTCCCATTGAAGTCTGGACAATCCTGTTTTTGATTTCACAGTTTCCAATCTTCCAAGGAGTAAACAATGCCTCATACTCTTTCTTCATACGACTCTCCTAAAAAAACCGAATATTGAGTAAATTATAAGCTATAGAAAGCAAATTTTAAATAAAATTATAGGATTTTGATAATTTTTGGCATAAGTGCCTTTTTGTTCTTTGATGAAACATAGTAAGCAATCAAAAAAGCAAAACTCATGCAAGCAAGTCCCACAAAAGCACAACCAGTCTCAGACAAAGAAGACAACTTTGAAGCAAGAATAAAACCGATTGGAAACAAGACAAGCGGAAGTGCAAAAACCATAACTGTACTTAAGATGGTTTTTCCTGGCGGAAGATATAGTTCTACCCAATCTCCGGCTTTAACAGAAAGCTTCCTGTCATTGAGAGCAAGATAAGAATTATGGTTTTTGTTATTGCAGAACATTTCTGCCTTACAACCTTGGCAAGCCTGAGTATCACAACCTACCAAGACCGTTAAATCATCTTTGACGGAAATGACTTTTACTGAGCTATACATTCTACTTCTACCTTCTCTCTTATAAGCTTTGTTTCTGTAGCAAAACCCAATTCATTAAAGGAAACCAACAGCCCTTGAATTTGAGGCTCTTCCCAAGATTCCCTACTTCTGACCAGGATTTGTGTGCGAAATTTCTTAATTTCATGTTCCGGCTCAAACCCTCCCACAGACATTGAAGAGCCACATCTTCCAAGGTCTGAAATGTAGACAGTTCCATTCTCAAGAATCTGATTATCAGCAGTAAGAACTTTTGAATGAGTACCAATAACAGCACTGGCACAGCCATCTAAATAATGTCCCATTGAAAGCTTTTCTGCAGTTGCCTGAGCATGGAAGATATAAAAAACATAAGGGGTTTCGCCTCTTGCTTTTTCACAGATTCCCTTACTGACAAGAAAAGGGTTGTTTAGATGTGGGTTTGAAAAAGAATGCATTCCCAACATATTGATTACACAAATTTTCCGGTCGGCAATGTTAAAGTATCTTACGCCACGACCGGGAGCTCCTTCAGGATAATTGGCAGGTCTTAGAATTCTGTCTTTTTTATCAATACTCTCTACCATGTCCAACTTGTAAAAAGATTTCTCACCCATGGTAAGGACATCAATTCCCATTCGTAACAATGAAAGTGCATTCTGAAAACCAAGTCCATAACCGCTTGTAGCACCTTCTCCGTTTGCAATGACAATATCTGCTTGTGTATCTTTCTTAAGTTTTTTAAGCCCGTTCTTGACGGTGCCAATACCACATCTACCTACAATCTCACCTAAAAAAAGAACTTTCATGCGTAAAGTGTAGTTTTATTCAATCAACTTTGCAATTATGATAAATTCTGATATGTTATGCTTATGAAAAAAGTGGTGGGTTTTTTGCTTTTAATATGCCTCTGTTTTTTAAGTATCTCTTGCAACAGACAGCTGGGAGAATTGGAAGAGCAGCAAACTTATCCTGAATTGGTTTTAAAAGATGCCACTTACGCCTTTGGAAGATCCGGAGACCATCCTATTTCTTTTACAGCATCAGAGGTTGTTGTTTTTTCGGACTATACAGAACTGAAAAATGTTTCTTTTGATTCCCCTGAAGCATTTCTCAGCGGCAATTGTGACTACGTTAAGGTAACGGATAATAATTCTTTTGCTCAAATGCAGGGAAATGTCAAACTCATAAAAAGTGATGATAACGTTATAATTGCCTGCGAACAGCTTGATTGGAACAATGATGAAGGCTCTATTTCCTGCAAGGATGAGGTAGAACTTACCTATGGAAACGGAACCTACATAAGAGCCTTAGGCTTTTCAGGAAAAACAAAGTCAAATGGCTATTTCTTTGACAAAATCCTTGAAGGGAGGTATACAAGTGAAGAGTAAGATTACTGCAATCCTTTTGTTACTTATGATTTCTTTTTCTGCCTTTGCTTCAACAATTACTTTTAAAGGCGGTTATTCCGAAGTCAGTTTTCAAGACGGAAGACACACTGTCCTTCTCAGTAACGGAGCAGATATAAAAACAGAAGATATAACTCTCACAGCCAAGTCTGTATTCCTGTATGGAGAAGACTACTGTTATGTAGACTGCAACGGTGATGTTAATGCCTATGATATCAAAAACAATATTACCCTTGTTACAACATCATTGTTTTATGACAGAAGCGATAATTCTTTAATCTCAGACGGATGGATTACAATTGATGATCCGGACGACAAAGCAGACTTATCCGGAGCTTGGCTTGAATATAATCTTGATTCTCAGATTATGGTTCTCCAGATGATGGCCACAATAACCAAAGAAACAGACAGCGGTTTAATGGAATGTAAAGCAGACAGCATCACTTTTAACTGTGACACCCAAATGGTAACACTCAGAGGAAATGCCAAAGTAGATTGGGGAGATGACCATTATAAAGCCTCAGTTATCACTGTAAATCTTGACACAGAGGAAATAACACTGCATGGAACAATCACAGGAGAAGTAAATGGCTAATACTCTTGAAATAAAAAATCTCAAAAAGATATACGGCAAGCGTGAAGTAGTCCATGATATATCCTTCTCTATGGAAGGTGGACAGGTTGTTGGACTTCTGGGACCAAACGGAGCCGGAAAAACCACAAGTTTCTACATGATAGTGGGTTTCATTAAAAATAATGGAGGACAGATTTTTCTTAACGGAAAAGATGTTACTCCGCTTCCTATGTACAAGCGCGCTCAGTTGGGAATAAGTTATCTTCCGCAAGAGCCTTCTGTTTTCAGAAAATTGTCAGTAGAAGACAATATTCAACTTGTAGCAGATTCAAGAGAAGATTTGACAAAGGCACAGAAATATGAATTAAGAGACAGACTTCTGGAATCATTCGGTCTCACAAACCTAAGGAAACAACCGGGATACACCCTTAGCGGAGGAGAAAGAAGAAGAACAGAGATAGCACGTTGCCTTGCAACAGAACCAAAATTTCTTTTGCTTGACGAACCGTTTGCCGGAATAGATCCAAAGGCAATTTATGAAATAAAGCAAATTATTAAAGAACTTATTAAAACGGGAATAGGTGTTCTTCTTACAGACCATAATGTCAGAGATGCTCTAAGCATCACAACAACTTCTCACATTATAAGCAACGGAAGTATTCTTGTTTCCGGCGGAAAACGCGAATTGCTTGAAAATCCTATTGCCAGAGATATCTATTTTGGAGATTCATTTGAGGAAACCTGATGAATCTGGGTCTTAATACCTCTTTAAAACAAGAACAATCTCTTTCTCCTCAAATGTTGCAGTCCCTGGCACTTTTGAATATGCCTGTTATGGACTTGAAGACATACATTCAGAACGAGATAGAATCCAACCCCGCATTGGAAATTCCTGAAAGGGAATTTGGCGAGCAACAATTTGAAGATAACAATTATACCCTTCCTGATGACAGGCTGGATGATTTGGATTCCAGTTCTTATGAAGGAATAGCAGGAGATAAAAATCTTATCCTTGAAAACACTGCTACAGAATCTGAAACACTTTCTAGGCACCTTGAGAAACAACTTGGAGTTTCTGATGTTTCAGATTTGACAGAAGAAATTGCATCCCTGCTGATAAGCAACCTTGATTCAAACGGATTTTTCGTAATGTCTCTTGAAGCACTTTTTGAGAACAAAGACTATTCGCAGGAAGAAATAGAAAAAGCACTGGAACTTGTTCAAAGTTTTGACCCCTACGGAATCTGCGTACAGGATTTCAGACAGTCTCTGATTCTTCAGGCAAAATGCATGGGAATGGCAAAAAGCGATTTGGAGATTTTCTCAAATCTTGTGAATAATTATCTTGAACAGATGAAGAACGGAAAAGAAAAAGAGGTTGCTTCATCTCTTCATATCTCAACTGAAGACCTATCAACTTTTTGGTCAATTCTCAAATCTCTTACTCCGTATCCCGGAAGAAATTTCTCTTCTGAAATAGATAATTTTATAACACCTGAATTTTCTGTTTTTTCAAAAAATGGTGCAATTCACCTGGAAATTAATAAAGAAAATCTACCAGACCTTGAAATCTCCCAAGAATTTGCATCTCTTTCAGAAGACCCACAAGCTGCTTCTTATGTCAAAGAATACATAAAAAAAGCAAAAGATCTTATAAACCAGATTAACCTCAGATACAAAACAATTTACAGCACAGCTTTGGTCATTATGGAAAAGCAAAAAGATTTTTTTGTTTACGGTCCTAAGGCTTTGAAGCCAATGACACTAAAAGATGTTGCAAATGAAGTAGGTGTTCATGAAACAACAATGAGCAGATTGGCTCAGTCAAAATACATTGAAACAGATTGGGGAACAATTCCTCTTAAGTCTCTATTCACACAAGGGGTTCAAACTTCACAGGATGGAGACCTTTCCAGAACGGCAGTTAAGGAAATTATAAAAGAAATCCTTTCTGCTAATCCAAAACTAAGTGACCAAAAAGTATCAGATGCCCTTCTGGAAAAAGGCATCAAGTGTGCAAGAAGAACAGTCAACAAATACAGAACAGAACTTTCATGTTAAGCTTTTTTGCTCAGTGCAAAATTAGACAAAAAAATTGAGAGTGCAACATTTCACACCCTCAATTGGTTTTGCGAATGATTAAAATATCACCCTTCTATTACTTTTGATTTCTCTTTTCTTGCAACACTTTCTATTTTGTCAGCAATCATTTCAATGCCTTCATACAATTCGTAGCAATCATAACTGACCATTTTTTCTGTGCCCCATTTAAAATGAAGCAAAGCATCTACATGAAAACCCTGTCCTACTGTTTCTCTTTTGATACAAATATCAAGATCATGAAGATAGTCTTCTGCGAAAGACAATTTCTGCAGTTTCTTGTTCAGAAACTCCAAAGTCTCATCACTAGGCTGGTAATGTACACCTCTTACATTCAGATTCATAAGCACCTCCTGAAAATGAATTGGTTACTAATAGTTTAATAGACATTTCGCAAAAGTCAAAATTAAAAATCCCCACTTGGAAATACATAATTGAATGACAACTAAAATAATTTGTGTTAATGTTGGCTCAAGGAGTTTGATATGGATAATTTGATTAAAAACTACATGTCTTTTCTAGACAATTGCAAAACAGAAAGAAAATGTACTGAAGAAATTATAAGAATGGCAGAGAATGCCGGTTATAAAAATATAGAAAATGTAGAATCACTGGAGACAGGTTCCAAAGTTTACTATAACAAAATGGGAAAAGCAGTAATTCTCTTCAATATTGGAAAAGAATGTATTTCCAAAGGAATGAATATTCTGGGTGCCCATTTGGACAGCCCAAGACTTGATATCAAGCAGAAACCAATCTATGAAAGAGATGGCCTTGTTTACCTCAATACACACTACTACGGAGGAATTAAAAAATACCAATGGCTTGCACTTCCTTTAGCATTGGTAGGCGTAGTTTTTCTGACAGATGGAACAAAAATAGATATCAATATTGGAGACAATCCGGATGATCCTGTTTTTTGCATTTCTGACATTTTACCGCATATTGCTCAGGCTCAGATGGCAAAAACTGCATCAGAGTTTGTAGAAGCAGAGAAACTGGACATAATTTTAGGGTCCTTCAATGATGATAAATATGGTGATGAAAAAGAGGCCGGAAAGAAAAAGATTCTCGCAATTCTCAAGGAAAAATACGGCATTGAAGAAGAAGATTTTCAGAGTGCAGAAATAGAGGCAGTCCCAGCCGGAAAGACAAGATATCTTGGTTTTGACAATACTCTTGTTCTTGGTTACGGTCAGGATGACAGAGTTTGTTCTTTCACTTCCCTTATGGCTCAATTAGAAGAAACCAACGTAACAAGAACTTCCTGTTGTATCCTTTGTGACAAGGAAGAGATCGGATCTAACGGTGCAACCGGAATGGATAGTCACCTTCTTGACAACGCTGTAGCAGAAGTTGTTGAAAGATTAACAGACCTCTACGTAAATCCTGAACTTATTGTACGCAGAGCATTGGCAAACTCAACAATGCTCTCAAGTGATGTCAACAGCGCTTATGATCCATTGAATGCAGAGTTGTATGATAAGCAAAATGCATCTTTCCTTTCTAAAGGAGTAGTATTCAATAAGTATACAGGTTCAAGAGGAAAATCTACTGCTTCAGATGCAAACCCGGAATTTATCGCAAAAATCAGATCCATTCTTAAGAAAGAAGGCGTTACCTTCCAGACTGCAGAAATGGCTAAAGTAGATGTAGGTGGCGGTGGAACAATTGCAAAATTCTGTGCAACTTACGGAATGCAGGTAATGGATTGTGGAGTACCTGTACTTAGTATGCATGCCCCATGGGAAATAACATCTGTTTTTGACATTGAAATGGCTTACAAGTGCTATAAAGCTTTTCTTGCAAACTGATTGGTTTTGGGCTTGATTCCCGGCTTAGCATGTGTTAAGTTTAGTTAGGCAATTTTAGTTAACAGGAGATTGTAATGAAACAACTAACCCAGAGACAAATGGAAGTAGCAAAATTCATTGAAGATTACTTTGATACCAATGGCTATGCCCCAAGCGTCAGAGACATTGCAAATCACTTTGGTTTTTCTCCAAAAGCTGCTTACGACCATATGACAGCTCTTAAGAAAAAGAACATCATAAGGTCTGCAGAAAACCTTCCAAGAGGAATGGCTTTAATCAAGAGAACTAATTCCAGTGACTCACAGGTCGTAAAAATACCTGTTCTTGGAACAACAGCCGCAGGAAAGCCAATTTTTTCAGAAGAAAACTATGATGGTTATATTTCACTCTCACAATCTCTCTGTAACTGCCCTGAGTCAGAATCTCTTTATGCTCTGAGAGTCCGCGGAGACAGCATGATAGAAGATGGTATTAATGATGGAGACCTGGCAATCTTATTAAAAACAAGTGTTGCAGAAAACGGTGCAATTGTTGCAGCCTCCATTGGAGAAGATGAAGATTATGCTATTACTCTTAAGCATTTTTACAGGACAGAAAATAACTATGAACTAAGGCCTGCAAATCCTGCCTATAAAAAAATAATCTCCACCCATTGTGAAATACATGGAAAACTTCTGATGATAATCAGAAATTATTGAATTAATGGGTACTACCTATATACT
>JAZLGI010000036.1:0-7972 GCA_045616225.1 Sphaerochaetaceae bacterium | reverse complement strand
AGTGCGGTTTTCGTCAACAGTTTCCCAGAATCCAAAACCAACTTTCTTCTTAAGCTCTGACATAACATCATTGTCAAGAATTACAAACTTTTGGTTTGTAGGTGTTTCTATAAATGTTTCAATACCGTATTTATCCAAGATTTCAACAAGTTTTTGAGCCATGTCCATAGCATGTTTGGAAATCTCATAGTAGAGATTATCTGTAAACAAAGTATCAAACTGAACTCCAAGAAGTCTGCCTTTAGCCAAAAGTGCCCCATGTTGTTTTTTGTATTTAAAAAAATGCTCAGGTTTGTTGTTATGGGTAAAAACCACAGCCTCTCCGCACAATGCACCAACTTTGGTTCCACCTATGTAGAAGACATCTGTAAGACGGGCAATATCCTGCAGCGTCACATCTGTATTGTCCCCTGCAAGACCATATCCAAGTCTTGCCCCATCCATAAACAGCGGAATATTAAATGAATTACAGATTTCATGAAGGTCTGTAAGCTCTTTTTTAGAGTAAAGTGTTCCGTATTCCGTAGGATGTGAAATGTAAACCATTCCAGGAGTTACCATATGAATGTTGTTCTGGTCTTTTTCAAAGACATCCAAAAACTCTTTTAAATCAGAAGCTTTAATTTTTCCCTGATACTGAGGAAGTTCCATAACCTTGTGACCGGTATACTCAATTGCTCCAGCCTCGTGAGCATTGATATGACCTGTCCTTGCAGAGACAACTCCCTCATGCATACCAAGCATGGAAGCAATAACCAGCTGATTTGTCTGAGTTCCTCCGCAAACAAATTCTATCTGAGCATCTTCACGGCCACATGCTTTCTTAATCTTAGCCTCTGCCTCTGCACAAAAGCGGTCGTTCCCGTAGCCACTAACAGACTCGTCATTTGTTCTTGTCAAAGCCTCAAGAATTGCAGGATGACATCCATTGATATAATCACTCTCAAAAGTAAGCATTACTTCTTCCTCCTAATTGAAGATAAAACAGTACCCGCAATAACAAGTACTATTCCCAAAGCAGATACAGCATTTATTCTTTCCTTAAGAAAAATTGATGCAAAAACAATTGTTACAACCGGATTTATGTAAATAAAAACAGAAGAATTAATAGCTCCCAGACTCTTAGTTGCATAAGTCCATGTCAAAAAACAAATACAAGAAGCCACAACTCCCAAAAATAACAGACTTAAAATAGTCTTTACATTCAAAAATCTTGAAAAATCTGTGTTAAGTCCAAACAAAGGAAGAGACAGCAACATTGTAAGACTAGCCCACATATATATATTTCTATTGATTTCTCTTGTAGAATACCCCTTCTTTTGAGCGATAATAACAAAGACCGTATACAATCCCCATACTATAGAAGCACCCAAAGCAAACAAATCTCCAAGCGGATTAAGCCCAAATTCCGTAGCACCGTTGAAACTAATCAGAGCTACACCGGAAATTGCAACAACAAAACCAATATAGAATAAAGCAGAAGGTTTTTCTTCTTTAAAATAAAGACTTGTAAACAGTGCTGTAAAAAAAGGAGCAGAAGATACAATGGTACTTGTGTTGGAAGTATATGTATATTTCATGGAAAGAATTTCCAAGATACCGTAAAGAAACAAACCGTTCAAAGCAATCAAGAAGAAAATAATCTGGTCTTTCTTCTCTGCTTTTTCACACTTCTGTTCTTTTGAACTGCCAATAGAAAGCAAAACCCAGGCTATAAAATATCTGACGAACAATATTTCCGCGGCATTAAAGTCTGCCATAAGATTTTTTGTTACAATAAAAGTAGTTCCCCAAACAAGAACCGTAAATAAGGCAGCCAGAGTTCCTGTTAGTCTTTTGTTTTCCATCACGAACACTCCAAATTCTTTGTATCAGAAACTCTCCCTTTATACTACCACAAAAATTCAAAAAACAGCATAATCCAGAATTATGGCAGGAAATGAAATAAAATCTCAAAACTATAACGGAATCACTCAAGGTACAATCTGGAAACAGCTGTTGCTTTTCTTTTTTCCAATATTGTTGGGATCTTTGTTTCAACAACTCTACAATACAGTAGATGCTGTTTTAGTAGGACAAATACTTGGAAAAGAAGCCCTTGCTGCCGTAGGTGGTGGAACAGCTACAGCAATAAACTTAATCATAGGCTTTTTTGTAGGTCTTTCTTCCGGAGCAACAGTTATTATTTCACAATACTTTGGAGCAAATGATGAAAACAAAGTAAGCCTTGCTATACATAATGCAGCAGCAATCTCCCTTTGGGGAGGAATTCTCATTTCCGTAGCCGGATACTTCACCTCTGAACCTCTTTTAAGAATAATGGGGACTCCGGACAGCATTTTCTCCATGTCCCTTGACTACATGAAAATCTATTTTGGCGGAAGTATATTTCTGGTAATGTACAACATGGGATCCGGTGTTTTCAGGGCTTTTGGTGACAGCAGAAGACCATTCTACTTTCTCATTGCAGGAAGCATTGCAAATATAATTCTTGACCTTTTGTTTGTTGGAGTATTTCACATGGGAGTAAAAGGAGCAGCCTATGCTACAGTTATCTCCCAAGCAGTGTCACTTTTCTTTGTCGTATACTGTCTCAGAAAGAAAACAGATTGTTGCCTTTTGGAGTACAACAAAATAAGATTTGACAAAATGATGCTCAAGAAAACCTTTGCCATTGGTATGCCTGCAGCTTTTCAATCTGTTCTCTACTCTGTTTCAAATATGATAGTTCAGTCTTATGTCAATGGTTTTGGAACAGACACGGCAGCAGCCTGGGCTGCATACGGAAAGATAGACACTGTCAACTGGCTTGTTATTAACTCATTTGGAATTGCCATAACTACATTTGTAGGACAAAACTACGGCGCCGGTTTAATGGACAGGGCAAAAAAAGGTGTCAGAAAATGTCTGGAAATGTCATTTGCCTCAATTGCAGCAGTTGAAATTCTCTTTCTCACTGCAGGACGCTACGGACTAATGTTATTTGTAACAGATGAAAATGTTCTGTCAATTGGAATGCAACTTATAAACAGTATTTCTCCGTTCTATGTCTGTTATGTCTGTGTAGAAATTCTTTCCGGAGCAATAAGAGGCACAGGAAGAACAGTTTTCACTACCTTGTCAACGGTATTTGGAATCTGCGGTTTCAGAATGGCATACCTTGCCATAGCCCCAAGGTATTTCCATACCATTCCATCTGTAATGGCATGTTACGGACTGTCCTGGACCTTAACTTCTGTTCTTCTAATTATCTACTATGCAAAAGCAAAGCTATTTAAGTAATTTCAATCGTTAAATCAGAAACAGGAAAACAGGAACAAAGATGAATAAATCCGTCTTTTTTCCCCGTTTCTTTTGGAGTAAAACAGCTTCCGCTTAATAGCCGGCTTTTACACCAAGAGCAAACACCGCTTCTGCATCTGGAATTAACTTTAATTCCGGCTCTTTCCAACGCTGTAAGAACAGGCTCTTCAGAAAAGGCATCAACAGTAAATATTTCCCTTTCCCGCTTTACTGTAAGGGTAAAAACCTTCCCTATAGCTTCTTTGGGAAAATCAGGATGCAAAGCAACCTGTCTGGTTATCCCCGGAGTTTCACTTCTTACAAGTTCCTTGGGAAGATTAAGTTTTGGAATTTCTGTTTCAAGAAATTCATACATAGACCCAGGACCGCAGATAAAAACACTGTATCTGTCTTTTCCATACTTTTTTATAAGTTCTGAATCAATAAACCCATGCTCAAAACCTTCTTTTTCTTCATCAGAAAGAACATTTACAACTTTAACTTTATGGGTAGATTTGGAAATGTCATTGAGTTCATTTATGAAGAAAGCAGACTCTTCTGTACGGTTTCCGTTAAGAATTGTTAAATTAAAATCTTCAAATCCGTCCCGTATTGCATAAGCCATTGAAAGAAATGGCGTAATTCCGCTTCCTCCTGCAAGAGCAACAACATTTTTTGCATCTTTGTCTGCATCATAGCAAAAACTTCCAAGTGGAGCAGAAATTGTAAGAATATCACCAACCTTAAGATTTGAATTCATCCAATCTGCAGCAAAACCTCCTGGATTGTCCTGTACTGTAATTGCATATTTTCCTTCCAAAGCCCATTTTGGAGAACCGGAAAGAGAATAAGGACGGCTTATAAGACTTTTACCAATCTTAAGAAAAACAGAGATATACTGCCCTGCCCTGAAAAAAGGAAGAGATTCTCCGTTCAAAGAAGAAAAAACATAAGTTTTTGCACGAGGTCCCTTATGTTCTGTTATTTGTGAAATTTTAACTTTAATTTCAGAATCTGCCACAATATCTCTCCTTTGTACTTCATTTAATGACAGAACCAAGCTCTCGAGAAAGTTTCTTGGCATATTCAACTGTGAGGTTTACTGTTTTTCTGAAATCTTCAGAATTTATACTCTTAAAAAGTCCTACACTTCCAAGAACATATTTAATCTTTCCGTCTCTGTCATAAATAGGAGCCGCAACTGCTCTGACACCTTCCCTGAATTCACAATCTTCAAGAGCATATCCCTGCGTTCTAACCTTTTGTATATGCTCTATAAATTGTTCAACATCAACAATTGTTGATCCTGTGTAAGCAATTAATTCTGTTTTTGACAATCTGTATCTTATGTCATCATCAGACAAGCCTGCCAAAAGCATTTTTCCCTGACAAGTAGCATGTAAAGGAAGCCTTGCCCCAATCTCTGCAACAATATGAAATGCTTCTGAGGCAGAGCAATTATCAAACGTCAAACCTCTCATTTCATCCAATATGGCTAAAAATGAACTGTTTTTGGATTCGTAAGCAAGTTTTTCAAGATAAGAATGACCAATAGAAGAAATATTCCATGAAGCAGAGACTGCACATCCCAGTTCAAAAAGATGGGTACCAAGAAAGTATTTACCGTCTTGTTTCTGAACAACAATACTGTAATCTTTTAGCGTAGACAAAAGTGCATGAACTGTACTCTTTGGATAACCGCTTTCTTCGCTTAGTTCCTTTAACTCCATGGGAAGCTTCTTCTTGAGAAGAATATCCAAAAGATTAAGAGCCTTTCCTACAGACTGTACGCTTCCCAAAGTTTCATGCTTATCCATTCTTAACCTCGCAGATTACTGTTCTGTAATACAGAATATCCCTAATAAAAAAGGACTGCAACAAAGCAGTCCTTGAAATGCAAAAAATTGCAGATTATTTCTCTTCTGCAGCCAAACGTCTTCTTTTTGCTGTCTGAACACTCTCTTTGATAATTGGAGAAAGAGTCTGAATAAGAATAACAACAATAAGAACAAGTCCCTGGAATGTATCCTGAATATCAACAGAAAGAGAAGGAATGGAAACAATAATGAAGTTTACTGTTGTGTATGAAAGAGCTCCAAAGATAATTCCAAGTAGATTTCCCTTACCACCTGCCATGCTAATACCACCAAGAACAATAGCTGCAATGGCATACATCTCATAACTCTTTCCTGAAGAAGCCGGAGTTACGTTTCCAAGTTTACAAGCCTGAAGAACACTGGCAACACCAACAAGAAGACCTGTCACAACAAAAACAGATACTTTTACAAATGTTGTGTTAATACCGCTCAGGTGGGCAGATTTCTCGTTTGAACCAACAGCATAAATGCTCTTTCCGTATTTGGTTTTCTTTGTAATGAGAATGAACAAAATGACCATAATAAGGAATACAAGAGTAATGTAAGGAATTGCAAAATTACCAAAACCAAGCTTTCCTGTACCAAACTTAAATCTCAAAAAATCATATTTGCTATTTGATCTTAACATAGCAAACTGGCTTGATGTAGAACCGGAAATTTCAGTATCCATACTTCTTACAATAGAAAGTGAGAGAGAACGATAAATGAGCATTGTACCCATTGTTGCAATAAACGGAGGCATTTTTGCAAGTCCAACAAGAGTTCCGTTAATAAGTCCCAAAAGACCACCTACAATGAGAGCTGTAAGAATCATGACAAAAATTGAGTTAGTCATGTTAAAAGCAACAATACAGGCACTTGTTGTGAAAACAAGTGATGAACCAATGGAAAGATCTATCTGTCCGGTAATTACTACCAAGGCCATTCCAATTGCCATTGTTCCTATAATACAAGTATTCTGAGAACTGAGAATTGCGGAAATATGGCTCCATCTGAATATATTTCCGTTTGCAGAAATTGTGATTGCATAAACAATCATAATTACAAGCATTACCACAATGTATGAGTAATGAGACCAAATGTTACTTATTTTTTTCATTATGTCTTTCTTTTCCATATTATTACCTCTGAGTATTTACACCTGTTGAATAGCCCATAACGGTCTTTTCCGAAACATCTTTGTGCTCAAGAATTGCTGTAACTTTTCCTTCGTAGAAAATGATACAACGGTCTGCAACTTTCTGAACTTCAGGTATTTCCAGTGTATTGAAGATTACGGTTTTACCTGACTTTGCAAACTCAAGAATAAGTTTGTATATTTCTGCCTTGGCTCCTACGTCTACACCCTGTGTAGGGTTGTCAAACAGCAGAACCTCTGCTCCGGTATTAAGCCACTTTGCAAGGAAGACTTTCTGCTGGTTTCCTCCTGAGAGAGAAGTGATTTCATTTGCACTGTCTGCAGCTTTTATTTTAAGAGTTGCTTTCTGCTCTTCATAACGTGAATCTTCATCTTCTTTTCTGATAATCTGTTTATTGGCAGAAATTACATGCTCTGCAATATAGAAATTCTCAAGAATGGAAAGGTCTTTGATAACAGAGTTTTCCTTTCTGTTTGAAGGAAGCATTCCAATTTTATTTTTCATGAAAGAGGCTATTGTTCCGCTTAGTTTCTTTCCCTTGAAATCAATGTATCCGCCTTCAATAGGAAGAGCCCCAAACATTGTCTGCATTACTTCACTGGCACCGCTTCCTGCAAGACCTGTAAAAGCAACGATTTCACCCTTTTTAAAGCTAAGATTAATATCACTGAACCCGTGTCCTGAGAAATTGTGAAGTCTCAGAACTTCTTCTCCAAGTTCCCTTGACTCATACATATCTGCATCTACATAAGTTGTTCCAACCATGTCGGAAGTTACTTGCTGCGGTGTTGTATCCTTTATGTATCCGCTGGAAATGAATTCTCCGTTTCTGAAAACTGTATATCTATCGGCAATTGCAAAAATCTCAGGCATTTTATGGGAAATGAAAACAAAAGACTTTCCCTGTTCCCTGAGTTTGCTCAAGATACCGAACAAATGATCTATTTCATCATTTGACAAAGCCGTTGTAGGCTCATCAAGAATTATTAATTTTGCGTCTGTATAAAGTGCCTTACAAATTTCAAGAAGCTGTTTCTCACTTGTTTTGAGAGTGCTTACCATAACTTCAGGGTTAATATTTACACCAAGACTCTCAAACAGTTCTCTAGTTTTCTGAATTTGTTTTTCTTGGTCAATAAGTCCGAACTTTCCCTTAAGTTCTCTTGTAAGGAAAATATTGTCTGCAACTGTAAGGTCGTTGATGACATTTAATTCCTGGTGAACAAATGCAATACCAGCCTCTTCCATCTGGCGTATTGTAGGTGTGTAATAATCTTTGCCCAGGAATGTAATTTTTCCACTGTCTGCCTGAATAACACCCGTGAGAACATTCATGAGTGTAGATTTTCCGGCTCCGTTTTCTCCAAGAAGTGCATGTACCTCACCTTCATACATATCAAAATGAACGTCAGTAAGTGCTTTTGATCCACCGAATGCTTTGGAGATATGACTCATTTCGAGGATTTTTTTCATCCTTTACTCCTAAAACTTAAAATCAGACGGATGCAATCACATCCGTCTGAAAAATACTCTGAATTAACAGAATCAGTGGCCCATGAAGCCCTGGTACTGGTTACAATTGTTCTTGTCAACAATCCAGACAGGTTTCTTTGCTTCTGCACCGGTTTCGAATTTCCAGTTGCCATCTGCGAAATCAACTGCATAGTCAATAGC
>JAZLGI010000035.1:0-2238 GCA_045616225.1 Sphaerochaetaceae bacterium | reverse complement strand
TACAACTCCGTAAGAACCAATACTTACAATACTGTGCTTCTCTATTCCTGCAAATGCCAATGGTTCCGGGAACATACAGGTTGTATATGTCCTTTCATCTCCCCATCTGACATTAGGTATTACATAAACTCCTTTCTTCTGTAAGTAGTAACCTATTGCATGGTTTCTGTACTTATTTACAACCTGTGCAGCAAATGGAGCATCCCAATAAAGGGAAGCATCGGGACTTATTACTGCCTGGTACTTCTTAAACTGTTTTACATAAGTTTCAGGATTTCTTAAAAGGTCTGCAAACTCAATATCATTCTCGTATTCACAGATTGCAAAACTTGAAGGAGTTACTTTTTCTCTCTTACTGAATGGTACAATGGCTTTTGGAATGGCAATAATCTCAGGAGCTTTGATAATGGGTATTTCAAAGATTCCGTCAAAGTCGGCACCTTTTACCAGTTCCGGGTTGCAACCATCTGTAATGACAGCAGCATTCTTTACCCCGACTGTTTTCATTGTGCTTTCTTTCTTCTTTGTTGCCATTAACTCTCCTCCTTTTGTACTAGTTTTGCTTCTTTTACTAATTTATCAAAATCAGAATCAACTTTCTGGGTTTTGTTAAATGTATCATATATTGACTCAGCATACTCTTTTGCTTTTATTGCTGAAATCTTTCCTTTATCTGGAAGTATATCATACCTTCGAAATGTCAGAAATTCATTTATACTTTCAGCAAATTGCTGCATTGAAAATGTGTTTTCTCTTTCAATCAAATCCTCAATGTAATCAAAATATCCGGAGACTGTTCTCTCCAGCCTTTTAATCTGATTCTCAGATAAATAATTTTTTGCTATCGACACGTCAGATTTCAAAATTCTTCCGTTTGGGCTGTTTTTCCAAGTAGTCAGCCCCATGTTTTCTTTATCCAAATCTGCATGGGTATAAACAATCTCAGCTGCCGTCTGACCGGTTATTGCATAATGGAATTTGTTTTGAACCATTGCGTAGAAGTCCTGAGTAATTGGAGAATCCTTGTCATAATCAATTGAACACTCTGCAAAAATATCCGTTATTTGTTGCCAAATTCTTCGTTCACTAGCTCGAATTGACCTGACACGTTCAAGTAACTCTCTGAAATAGTCTTTCCCAAAAACTTCATTACCCTGTTTCAAACGATTATCATCAAGAACAAAACCTTTTTGCATGTATTCTTTGAGAACTTTCGTTGCCCAAATTCTAAATTTTGTTGCCTGAATTGAATTTACTCTATAGCCAACTGAAATTATTGCATCAAGATTGTAAAAGGTAACTTTTCGTCTAACACTACGTTGGGCTTCCTTCTGAACTACCGAGAAATCCTCGGTAGTTGAACTTCTTAACAGCTCTCCTTCTTCAAAAACATTTTTCAAATGGAGACTGATATTATCAACAGAGCATCCGAACAACTGAGCCATGGCTTTTTGCGATACCCAAATGGTTTCATCTTTGACTATAGTGTTAATTGATATGTTTTCATCGTCCGTGTTGTAAATCAGAAATTTATAGTCAGTTTGATTCATGGCAATGATCTCCTATTTATAGGATAAATTGTATCACATATGGTGATATATGTTAAGTATTATTTTAATAATCCTGATTTCGAAACAACAACTATCTGCTAATCTTTGATACATCTAGGTCAATGCCGATATGACTATCGATATTTACCCTATGTAATAGAACTACTATGTCGCATTTTACTAAGGTGGAAAAACTTTTTCTAACTCCCCAAAACTGCTTTGCTTTGACTAATTATATATGGCAACAGAAGAAGAAAACAACACATTAGAGAACCAAGAAAGTGATACTGACAAATCAAAGTCTATCAGTTTTGATAGAGAAAAAAGCAAGCACCCCACAGAAAAACCCATTTCCAAAGAAGAGATAAACTCCATAGTTCAAAAAGAAATCAAGAAGCAACTTGATGACCAAAAGAAAAAGCAAGACAAAGAACAGAAAACACAAAGTCCTGCAAAGGTCTTTGTAATAATTTTGGAAGTTGTCTCCATTTATGTTGAAGTTTGTGTTGAACTGAACATTGTAATCATCTATTGCTCTTTCCAAGAACTGCTTGGAAGTAGTATCAAGACCCTCTGTATCTAAACTTTCATCTTCAATAGCATCTGGTGCTTCTTCATTGGCGCCATAGGAGAAGATGGTAGCAACTGATAAGTTTTTGTTCTTCTCTTTACACTGCTTTTGGAACTC
>JAZLGI010000034.1:0-9148 GCA_045616225.1 Sphaerochaetaceae bacterium | reverse complement strand
TACAAATGCAATACCTGCTTCTTCCATCTGTCGGATAGTAGGTGTGTAATAATCTTTTTCCAGGAATGTGATTTTTCCGCTGTCTGCCTGAATAACACCCGTGAGAATATTCATGAGTGTAGATTTTCCGGCTCCGTTTTCTCCAAGAAGTGCATGAACCTCTCCTTCGTTAACATCAAAATGAACGTCTGTGAGAGCTTTTGAGCCACCGAATGCCTTGGAGACATGACTCATTTCTAGGATTTGCTTCATCCTTTACTCCTAAAAAAGTTAAATCAGACGGATGCAAAACACATCCGTCTGAATAATACTCTGAATTAACAGAATCAGTGACCCATGAATCCCTGATACTGGTTGCAGTTGTTCTTGTCTACAATCCAAACAGGCTTCTTTGCCTCTGCACCGGTCTCAAACTTCCAGTTGCCATCTGCAAAGTCAACTGCATAGTCAATAGCTGTAATCATCATTGATGGGTTGAATGATACTGACATCATGCCATCAAAGAACTTCTGAGCTGTTGCTGACTGTGCTGACTTGCCGCTCATGACATCATAAAGCTCCTGCATTCCGCCGATAGCTGAAATGTAGAGGTTAAGTTTAGCTGCTGCTGCCTGATCCTTAGCTGAAGCTGCTTCAAGAACATTGAGAACACCAAATGTCATCTCATCATCCATTGAGTAGATGTAGAGATTTCCACCCTTCTTCTGTGCGTCTGCAATGATATCACCAAGCTTCTGTTCCATGAACTGTGCTGCACCGTCTGCTGACCAGTTACATACTACTGAATATGTGCTGAGAGCATCCTTAATTGCTGCTTCGTCCCAAACCTGTGTTGTGTGGTGTGTCTTTCCTGTTGCATCATCTGTGTAGTCAACTGTTCCGTTGAGGAATCCTCTGAAACCTGACTCTCTGTCAATACATACAGAACCGTTGTCACCGTAAAGTGTAACAATAGCATCACCTGGTTTCATTCCGTTGCTCTGGAGCCAGTATGCAATACCTGCACCGCAAGAAATGTTATCACCTGCATAGTTGAGAGCTGCCTTTGGCTTGAGTGCAATAGCAAATCTATCAAACTGAATTACAGGGATTTTTGCTGCTACGAGAGCTTCAACTGCTGCTTCTGCTGAGTCATCAAGAACCTGGATAACAACAATCTTTGCATCACCGTTAGCAATAATTGTGTTGACATAGTCAACCTGTGTCTCACCTGAAGATGCCGGCATGAAGACTGCCTGATGTTTTCCATCTGCATTGAGTTCTGCTACTCTCTGTTCTGCAAAAGCACCGGCCTGTGCTGTCCAACCGTGGTCTGGTGTAGGTCCAAGAACATAAATCTTCTTGGCTGCTTTTTCTGTTGCACCGTTTGCGAATACTGCAAATGCACATACGAGTACGTGCCTCATAACGATAACTTTCTTCATATCTTATTCCTCCTATGAATAATGAATAAAGTACTGAATTAATCCCCCAAAGGGGTTATTTACAAAATTAAAGTTCTACAGCTTTTCCTGTTTCTGAAGATGTTTTACATGCAAAAACAGCCTTCATGGAGCCAAGAATTGAAGTTGCATCCAAAATGCTCTCTCTTCCTGTAATGAGGGAATCTACAACTTCATCTATAACTCCGCTTGTTGCTTGCTGTGTATCGGTATTTGTCTGAATTCTGTCAAGGTCGTAATTCTCTACAGTTCCGTCTAAGTGTGTGACTGTAAGGGAATATTTAGGATCCATGTAAAGCTTCATGACTCCGTTCTTGCAGTTAATCTGGGTCTGGTTGTTTTCTCCTCCGTACTGTGTCCAGCTTGTAGTAACTGTTCCAAAGGCTCCGTTCTTAAAATGGATGATTTCAACAGAGTTGTCATCTACTTCAATTGGGCTTGAGTCTTCGTATGTCTTATCAAGAACTGCCATTTCTGAATAAATAGACTCGATTTCATCTCCAACAAGATATCTGATGAGGTCTATCTTATGAATTCCAAGGTCTGCCATAGAGCCAAATGCTGCTGCAGATTTCTTAAAGAACCATGTTCCCTTACCCTTATCAATGCTCCAGCTTTCAGGTCCGGCATGGCAGAAAGAAGTTGCAAAAGTCAAAACTTTTCCCATTTTTCCTGATGCTATTAATTCTTTTGCCTTTTTGTGAGCAGGTGTGAGTCTCTGGTTATGACCTATAAAAAGTCTCCTTCCACATTCTTCTGCGACTTTTACCATTTCTTCACATTGTTCATAAGTTACAGCCATTGGCTTTTCGCAGAGAACATTCTTTCCTGCCTTAAGTGCTTTGACAGTAGTTTCTGCATGGTAGGCATTTGCAACACAAACAGAAACAAGGTCAATAGACTTGTCTTCAAGCATTTCTTCTACGGTTGAGTAAACTTTACCACCGTATGTTGCCACCATTTCTTCAGCTCTTTCTGCTACAAAATCATAGAAACCGGCAATTTCTACATTCTTATTCAGACCATACTCATGAGCGTGGCGCTGTCTGGCAATTGAACCGCATCCAATAATTCCAACTTTCATTTTTTGCCTCTCAGATAACGAAGTTTTCCATATACTTCTTTGAAATTCTCAAGGAATCCAAAATCTTTTCTTTTGAACCTTCAAATGCTCTGTCTTCTACTTCTATACAGGCATATCCGTCATAGCCAATGTCTGTAAGAGCGCATACGTAACTGCCCCAATCTACATCACCAAAGCTAGGAAGCTTAGGAGACATATACTCAAGCGGATATGCCATTGTTCCAACTCTATCCAACTTATCTTTGTACAACTTGATGTCTTTGAAATGAACATGAAAAACCTTGTCTTTGAATTCATAAACAGGCTTTACGTAGTCAATCATCTGCCATACAAAGTGGCTTGGGTCATAATTTATTCCAAGATTGTCACTCTTAAGTGTTTCAAAAACCTTTTTCCAGTTCTCAGGAGTTGTGAAAATGTTTTGTCCGCCCGGCCACTGATCCTTTCCAAAAAGCATAGGACAGTTTTCAATACCAATTTTTACTCCCATTTGTTCTGCAAGCTTAATAATTGGAGGCCATACCTGTGCTACAAGTTCTATATTCTCATCTACAGTCTTTGTCTGGTCTCTTCCAATAAAAGTCGTAACCATATTAACACCAAGTTTTGCACTTGCCTTAATCAAAGCCATGAGGTGCTCTACACTCTCTTTGCGCTTTGCCAAATCAGATGTAAGAACATTAGGATAGAAAGCAAGAGAAGAAATCTCCACACCCTTTTGTCTGCTGTATTCTAAAACGTGTTTTGCATATTCATCATCTTCCAAAACTTTTTCTGCATTGATATGGCTTACACCGGCATATCTTCTTTCTGCCTTACCCTGCGGCCAACATGCAACTTCAACACACTTAAAGCCCATGTCAGAAGCAACATCCATCATTTCTTCATAAGTCCAACCATCTAAAATAGCACTGACAAAACCAAGCTTCATAAAAAACCCCGCATTTTTCTGATATCATTCTTTATTTGAACACACTTATTTATGAAATAACATGAAATAAGATGAAATGTTCTAACATCAGTATTGCTTATTATAAGGGGCATATTTAGAATTCTCAAGATTAAAACTCCTTTAAAGGCACAATTAATAAACTAAAACTCCAGATTATGAAAATTTGGCATATTATCTTTCTGAAACAATTGACTTATTTCAGAAATAAAGATTTACTTTTGCTATGAAAAGATTAAACTTACCTGTTAACAAGTTGGCAGACGAAATAGGAATTTCACCTGCTACAGTCTCTAGAGTTCTCCATCATCCGGAACTTGTAAATGAGCAAACAAAGCAGTTGGTGGAAGAGAAATTCAAAGAACTCAATTATGACGTAGAAGAATTGCTTAAGTCTCAAAAAGATGCATTAAAGAGAATAATCACAGTTGTTATCCCCTCTATTGTCAATCCTTTCTATTATAAAATATTAAAAGGCATAGAATCCTCTGCCTCATCTCATAATTTTGAAGTAATCATTTATCAGAACACAATAACAGAAGCAAATGCAGACCTCTTCATGAAAGTAGTGCAAATGACAAATACAAGAGGAGTAATATGTCTGAGCAGGAAGCTTAAGACAGAGCTTGCAGACAAAATTTATGAACAAGTACCTATGATTCAATGTGGAGAATACAACACAGAATCTCAGGCTCCTTATGTAAGCATAAACGATTTTGGTGCTGCAAAGAGTGCAGTTGACCACATTGTAAACATGGGTTACAAAAAAGTAGCTTTCATAAACGGTCCAATGTCTTTTAACTACGCCCAGGAAAGACTCAGAGGTTTTGAAGCAGCTCTTGAAGCTCACAATATCTCAATTCCAAGAAGCTGGAAAATTTCACTTCCTGATGTTGCTTATGATTTAGGTTACTCAGCTGCCTGCCAACTTCTGGGCGCACCGGAAAGACCTGATGCAATTTTCTGTGCTGCAGATGTTTTTGCAGCTTCTGTTCTTAAAGCGGCAAACAGATTTAATCTGAGAATTCCGGAAGACCTGGGAGTTGTAGGATTTGACAACATAGAAATGGCTGCAATTACCACCCCTGGACTTACTACAATTAACCAGCCCAGTTTTCAGACAGGATTTACTGCTGCAGAGAGTCTCTTTGAACAGCTTTATTCAAACACAAAACCAAGGTCAATTCTTTTGGATACAGAGTTAATTTCCAGAGAATCAATTGCCAGAAAAGCAGATTAACACTATTTTAATTAAGTAATAACGCGATTGATTGCTAAACAATAACAAATTTCCGGAGTACTATGAGTTTTTTTCTAATATATGCATACATTTTTTTCATGGGTTCTGTAGGAGGTTGGCTCCTAGAGGTCTTTTTCAGAAAATTCTTTTCAAAGACAAATCCAAACCATAAATGGATTAATCCAGGTTTCTGTCAAGGTCCTTATCTTCCAATGTACGGTTTTGGCTTGTGTACTCTTTACGTAATTTCCTATTTTGCAGATAAATATGTTTTCCCAGTATGGCTTACTATCATTATCATTACTGTTTCAATGACAATAATTGAATACATATCTGGAATCATTGCCATAAAAGGTTTCAAAATAAGGTTATGGGACTACAGACACCTTTGGGGAAACTTTCAAGGTATTATTTGCCCTCTGTTTTCTTTCTTTTGGGGCTTAATGGGAGCCTTTTATTACTTTGTCATACACCCTTTTACCTTAAACTCAATTCTTTGGCTTTCAAACAACCTTGCATTCTCTTTTTTCATAGGACTGTTTTTTGGTGTTCTTATCATAGATAGTGTCCATTCAACAGATATAGCAAATAAACTCAGAACATTTGCAACAGAACATAACGTAATTGTCATCATGGATCACGCAAAATCACACATAAGAAAATTCAACCAAGAACACAAGCTCAAGACTCACTTTCTTAGACCGTTTAAGAGTGACTTTTCTTTACAGGAAATACTTAAGACACTCTTAAACAAGTCTTCAAAACATTAATTTTTCATTGATACAGGCTGTCTTGTATTTTCAAGTACATCTCTCCACAAAGGACTTTCAAGCTGAACCTGAGACCTGCTGGAAACTGCCACTTTAATTGGCATATTCACAAACCTGTCATTGAGCATAGAGACTAAAGCTTCTGTCTTTCCTGCCATAGCGGCATGAACGGCATTGGCACCAAGTCTTGCGCAGTAAATAGAGTCAAAACTGTTTGCAGGAGCGCTCCTGACAATATAAGAAGGGTCTATGTATTTCACATTTACAGGCATGTTATTTTTCTTGAAGTACTCTTTTATCTTATCCTGCAAAAACAAACCTATATCGTTAAATCTGGCATTACCGCTGGCATCTTTTTCACCGGTTTCAGGCAGTAGATCCTGACCTGCTCCCTCTGCTACAAGGACTACGGCATGTCCTCTTGCTTCAATTCTTTTTCTGAGTTTTTCCAAGAATCCATTAGGTCCTTCCAAGTCAAACGGATTCTCCGGAATAAGACAAAAGTTTACATCACTCTGAGCCAAAGAAGTATGAGCTGCAATAAAGCCGCTTGCCCTTCCCATTACTTTTACCAATCCAATACCGTTTATGGCATTTCTTGCCTCTATGTGGGCACATCTTACAACAGAAACAGCCATTGAAACCGCAGTATCAAGTCCAAAAGAAGTCTGAATATATGCCAAATCATTATCTATTGTTTTTGGAATTCCTATAACGGAAATCTTAAGCCCCCTGCTCTTTATTTCTTGAGAAATAGCATAAGCACCCTTTAATGTTCCGTCACCGCCAACGGTAAACAAAATGTTTACATTCATTCTTTCCAAGGTATCAACAATATCAGAAATCTTGTCTCCGCCACCCCTTGAAGAACCAAGGATTGTTCCGCCTTTTTCCTGAATATCATCTACAACATCAGGGTTCAATTCAATAAAAGGATACTTACTGGATGGAAGCAAGCCGTTGTAGCCAAAAGGAACACCGGTAATTCTTCTAACTCCATATCTGAACCATAAGCATCTTACAACAGCCCTGATAACATTGTTTAATCCAGGGCAAATACCGCCGCATGTCACAATTGCCGCATGCACATGAGCCGGATTAAAATATATCTGTTTTCTAGGTCCGGCAAGCTCAAGAGTCTCATTTGAATACGGATTCAGCTTTCCGTCCTCTATTCTTGCTTCAGGAGAAAAATAAACTCTGTCTGTATCTTCAACATAATCTGCAATACCATCACCGCAACACTCACTCATGAGAATAGGTGAAGGAATCTTAGCCTCGCCCAAAGATGCAATTGTAAAATCATGTCCCATATTTTGCCTCCATATCTATATTTTAACTATAAATCCTCTTTTTGAGCAATTTCTGAGCAACAAAGCAAAAAAAACAACATACAGAAGTATGGAAGACTACATTTCACAAATTATCTTTACAGCCTCAACAAAATTTGGAATTACCTCAGTTAAACCCTATCAACTGTTGGTAATGCAGAGAATTCTTGAACAACAAGACTTAGAAATTGTCAGAAATCAAGTTGTCATTCTTCCCACCGGAACAGGCAAAAGCCTTTGCTTTCAGATTCCTGCCATGCTCTGCAGAAAGAAAACAATAATAATCTATCCTCTTTTGGCTTTAATGGCAGACCAGAAGAAAAGAATGGATAAAGCAGGAATTACAAGCATTGTAATTAAAGGCGGGCAAACAAAAAGCCAAAGGCAAGAGCTTTTTGCAACAGATGCAAAGGTAGTAATCACAAATCCGGAAACTCTGTGTATGCCTCACATAATGAAGGAACTTAAGAAATATAAGTACGAGCTGTTTGTAATAGATGAAGCTCACATAATCAAACAGTGGGGAAACGAATTCAGACCAATGTATTCCAAGCTTAGAGTTCCAATAGATACACTCAAGCCTCATCAACTGTTGGCCTTTACTGCAACGGCATCTGAAGAAACACTAAAGACAATAGAAACAAGTATATTTAAAGAAAAACCGCTGGTAATACGTGGAGATGCAGACAGAGAAAACATTTTCTACGGAGCAATAAAAGCTCCAAACAAACTAATAGGACTTCTTCAAGCTCTTAAAAAGTGCAGCCGCCCTGCCATTGTTTTCTGCGGAGAAAGGAAAAACTGCGAAATTCTGTGTCTTAAATCAAGACAGAACTTTAACAATATCCCAGCCCGTTATTATCATGCAGGACTTTCAAAAGAAGAAAGAACTTCCATAGAAGACTGGTTTATGACAAGTACAGACGGAATTCTTTTCACCACATGTGCCTACGGAATGGGAATAGATAAGTCCAATATAAGAACAGTTATCCACTATGCCCTACCTTCTTCATCTGAAGAGTACCTTCAGGAATCAGGCAGAGCAGGACGTGACGGAGAATTTGCAAATGCCTGGGTTCTTATTTCCCAAGACCATATTGCAGAAAATCAGTTAACAAAAACCTTTACACAGAATATATGCAGACGTAAAGCTTTATTGGAAAGTCTGGGACAGCAAAAGGAAGATTGTTCTGGATGTGATATATGCAACGGCATTATCAACAATCTTGATTTTGTAAGCAATCAAATCCTTAAACTAATAAGACACTATCCTTTAAGATACACACCCCACAGTGCAGCCGCCCTTCTCTGCGGAATAAAAATTCTATGGAAAATGGAAAAAGATTCCCAGTTTCACCCCATGTACGGCATCCTAGACAACTATTCCTTTGAAGAAGTCCTCTCTGCTATTGAAAGCGACAAACACATCAAGCAAACAAAACACAACAGACTATACTTAACCAAAATTCATCCCAAATCCAAAAATGATTGATGTTGTGATGAGCTTTAAACTATGACACTCTAGATTGCTCTTTTGATTAACAGAATTGAAAGATCATTTACGTTGGTTCCTGTTGGTCCTGTCATAATAAGCCCGTTGCATTTATTAAGAGCATTATAAGCGTCGTTGTTTTTTAAAACCGATGCAACGTTTATATTAAGATTCTGCATTGTTGTGAAAGAGTTCCCGTCTACATACCCGCCTGCTGCATCTGTAGGTCCGTCGGTTCCGTCTGAACCAAATGAAAACACACAGGTGTCTTTAAGATTTGAAATTCCTTCCGATGCAGATAGTGCTATTTCCTGATTTCTTCCCCCTTTGCCGTTACCGGTAAGGTGTACTACTGTTTCGCCTCCGGCAAGGAACGCAAGGCTTTTATGGGTGTTGCAGTTTTTTCTTGCAAGAGAAGAAAGCATTTTGCCTGCATCCCTTGCTTCGCATGTAAGAGCCGATGTAAGAATAACAGGTTCGTATCCCAGCTCTTTACAGACTTCTTGGGCTGTAACACAAAGTTGCTTTACGCTTCCGGTAACATAGGTATCAACATTTGAAAGTTCTTTTGCAGTTTCTTGTTCAAGAAGTACTTTTACATCTTCGGAAATGTTAAGATTGTACTTTTTAACAATATCAAGAGCCTGTTCGCTTGTAGAAGAATCCGGATAAGCAGGACCTGACGCAATCATATCCAACGGATCTCCAATAATATCAGAGAGTACAACTGTGTAAATATGAGCTCTGTTACAACACTGAGCAAACTTTCCGCCTTTTACACCGGACAGACGTTTTCTTATTGTGTTTATTTCTACAATATCTGCTCCGCAAGCCAACAGT
>JAZLGI010000033.1:0-13793 GCA_045616225.1 Sphaerochaetaceae bacterium | reverse complement strand
AATATTTTTGAAGTATCTACAGAAGATAGAAAAACTAGAATTGAAAAATATTCGGAAATGCTTGAAATAAAGGACAGCTTAGCCCAAGATATTTCAACATATTCTCATGGTATGAAGCAAAAACTCGCTATTATAGGAGCTTTGGTGCATAATCCAAAACTAGTGATAATGGATGAGCCTTTTGTAGGTCTAGATCCTAAAGCATCTTTCTTATTAAAACAAGTAATGAAAGAAATGTGTGACCAAGGTGCGGCAATATTCTTTTCAACACATGTTCTAGATACTGCAGAAAAATTATGTGATAAAGTTGCCATAATAAAAAATGGAAAATTAATAAGAAGTGGAACAATGGAAGAAGTAAAAGGTGATGATTCGTTGGAATCTGTATTCTTGGAGCTGGAGGAATAATGTTAAAACCTCTTATAAAAAAACAACTTCTTGAGCTTAACACATTTTACTTCATAAACAGAAGAACCGGTAAAAGAAGGTCTGTAATAGGCATCGTTGCCATGGCAGGTCTTTTTCTGTTTGTTTTTGCTTCTCTTGCATTTACTTTTGTGGGGTTTTCCCTTTTAATGACAGAGTTGTTGAAAGATGAAGATTCTGCTTGGGTTTACTATTCTGTATTGGGTTTGACATCTGTAATAGTTGGAGTATTCGGAAGTGTTTTCAATACTTTTGCGGGAATGTACAAATCCAAAGATAATGAACTTTTGCTGTCAATGCCTTTGAAAACGTCTGACATTCTTTTGTCCCGTCTTGCAGGCGTGTTGCTTATGAGTCTTCTTTATACTTCAATAGTCTGGGTTCCTTCTATTGTTGTTCCTGTTGCCATAGAGGTTCAGACTTTTAAGCAAATCATCATTCCTTTGTTTCTTACACCTGTAATTGGAATAATGGTATCTGTCTTTGCCTGTGTTCTGGGATGGCTTGTTGCTGTTATTTCTTCAAAGTTGAAAAATAAGTCATATCTGATAACAGTGATATCTTTGTTATTGTTTTTTGCTTATTATTTTCTTTGCCTGAAACTAAATACTGTTTTGACAGATTTGGTTGTAAATGCAGGAAAGATAGGCGGCAAAATTAAATTCTTTGCTTATCCTCTTTATCTTTTGGGAAAAGCAAGTTGTTCTGATTTGTTAAGTCTATTCCTGTTTATTGTTTTTTGTTCAGTTGTATCTTATGCCTGCTGGAGAATTCTCAATGCTAATTTTTACAAGATAGTTTCACGGAATAAGGGTGAAGAGAAAAAAGAATATGTAGAGAAAAGAGTAAGAAAACAAAGTGTTTCTTCTGCACTTCTCAGGCGTGAATTTAAAGGTTTTATCAATAATCCAACTTATTGTCTTAATTCGGGATTGGGAGTCCCGTTAATGATTATTGCTTCTGTTGTCCTCTTGTTAAAGCGCAGTATGTTTTCTGATATGATTTCTCAGCTTCCTCAAGAGTTGGAGATTGTAAAGCAAATGATGCCGTTGTTTGTGACAAGTGCTTGTGTTGTCATAACTTCAATGGATGGAATTACTGCTCCGTCTGTTTCTTTGGAAGGTAAAAATGTGTGGGTCTTGCAGACTTTGCCTGTTAATACATGGGATGTTCTTCATGCAAAAGAAAGGCTTCATGTGTATATAAACTCTGTAGGGCTTATCCTTGCTTTTGTCATGGGATTTGTCTTTGGAATTTCTTTTTATGAACTTGCTCTTTCTATGGTAATTGTCTGGCTTTGTATTTATCTTATGGCAGATTTGGGTTTGTTTTTTAATTTACTTAATCCAATCATGAATTGGACAAATGTAGTTGTTCCTGTAAAGCAGAGTATGAGTGTTTTGTTTGTGATTCTGTCAGGTCTTGCCATAGGAACTGTGATTCCTGCAGGATACTATCTCCTGAGAAATACATTAAGTGTAGAGGCTTATCAGGTTGTGTGTATTATGGTTGTACTTCTGTTATACAAAACTGTGAACAGGTGGCTCAGAACAACGGGGTGCAGGATTTTTACTTCATTATAAGGTACGGAGCATTTGCCACTCTTTCCCTGACTTTTGAGTCTATTTCTCTTTTTGTATGAAGACTTCCTTTGTTCATTCCGGGGCATTGAATTGCTTCGTGATTCCAGTTTTCCTTTGATTCTACTATATCTTCCCAGAAGGGATATGTTCTGCATTGAACAGGTCTTGAATTATATACTTTGCAACCTTGTTTTGAGAGAAAAATGCAGTCATAGTTTTCTTTTTCCCTGAGAGTCACCATAAAAAAAGGTCCCATATCTACCTTTTTGCAGTATGTATCTATGAATTCGTTTAAAGATGTGCCTGTTGCTTTTGTGAGATTGTCCAAATCTGCTTTGCTTAAAAAAACATATCCCGGTTCATCTGCACAGCAATGACCACATTCCTGGCATTCAAAATTCAAACCTTTGTCGTAAAAACATCCCATGTTAACCATCCTACTTGAAAATTGCTTTTGAAGTTCCTTTTCAAGTATCACATTTTGTCTTGGATGTATTATATAAAGGGGTTTTCACAGACTCAATAATATTTCTATAATCAGCTAAAGGAATAAGGAGCGTTTATGAGAAAACTAACAACTAAGCAGTCTATAATTGTTGCAAGTACATTATTTGGAATGTTCTTTGGGGCCGGAAATCTTATTTTTCCTGTTCATTTGGGTCAACTTGCCGGAAGAAATGTGTGGCCTTCAATCATTGGTTTTGTCATTACCGGTGTTGGAATTCCAATTTTGGGTGTCGCTTCTATAGGAGCTACTCATTCAGACGGGCTTCAGACCTTATCCAGTAAGGTGGGCAAGGGATACGGTTATTTCTTTACATGTATTCTGTATCTTACAATTGGTCCTTTCTTTGCAATTCCGCGTTGTGCAACTACTTCCTTTACTACAGGTGTTGTACCAATGTTGAGTAATTCTTCAAACGAACAAATTGTTCTCTTGCTTTTTTCGGCCTGTTTTTTTGCTGTGGTTTTGTTTTTCTCTTTGAGACCTAATGGGATTACAATATGGATTGGTAAGATTATCAACCCTGTGTTTCTTGTGTTCCTTTTGGTTCTTATTGTTGTTTCTATGTTAAATCCAAGTGCTTCTGTTGCTTCTGTGAATCCTGTTGCACAATATGAGTCCGGGGCATTCTTCAATGGTTTTATTGAAGGCTATGGAACAATGGATGCAATTGCAGGTTTGGCTTTTGGCATAATTGTTGTCAATGTTATAAGAAAAATGGGTATTTCAGATGATTCTGACATTGCTAAAGGGGTTCTGAAATCCGGTATTGGCACAGGAATTCTCATGGCTCTGATTTATGTTCTGACAATTATTATGGGAACTCAGTCAAGAGGTTTGTTTGAGGTTTCTGAAAATGGAGGAGTAGCTCTTGCCCAGCTCAGCGGTCATTATCTTGGAAGCTTTGGCAGTATTATCCTTGCCATTACAATTACTCTGGCATGTCTTAAGACTGCAATTGGGCTAATTACAAGTTGCTCTGAAACTTTTGAAAAAATGTTGCCTGGAAAACTGTCATATTCAAAATGGGCAATTCTTCTTACTGTTATTTCTTTTCTGTTCTCAAATTTTGGTCTTAACACAATTATTACTTATTCCATTCCTGTTCTTATGTTTATTTATCCGCTTGCCATTACTCTCATAATTCTGGCTCTTTGCGAGAATCTCTTTGGAAAGGCTCAGAGTGTGTATAGATGGGTAACTGGGTTTGCCATGGGTGCTGCAATTTTTGATTTCTTCAAAACTCTTCCTGCAGGAATCCAGAGTGCATTGTTTCTTGACAAACTTGTAGAACTGGCTGCTAAAGTGCTTCCTTTCTTTGGTATTGGTCTGGGATGGATTGTGCCAAGCATTATAGGGTGTATTATTGGCCTTATAAGAGCAAAAGCACAAAAGAACTAAGTGTTTTATCTTGAGACAGATGAACAATAGGAATAATCTTTCTAATATGAAACGTATTGTTACAATTCAGGATATTTCCTGTGTAGGGAAGTGTTCACTTACCGTTGCACTTCCTATTATCTCAGCTATGGGAGTAGAAACTGCCATTATTCCAACAGCAGTTCTTTCTACTCATACAATGTTTAAGAATTTTACATTTAAAGATTTGACTTCTGAAATCATTCCAATCATGAAACATTGGGAAGATGAGAAGATTGTCTTTGATGCAATTTATACCGGTTATCTGGGGTCTTTTGAGCAAATAGATTTAATGAAGACATTGTTTTCAAAATTCAAAACTCCTTCAAACATGGTTATTGTAGATCCTTGTATGGCAGATAACGGAAAACTGTATCCCGGTTTTACTGTAGAATTTGCAAAAGCCATGGCAGGTCTGTGCTCAAAGGCAGATATTATTGTTCCAAATCTTACAGAGGCTTCCTTTATGCTGGGCATTCCTTATGTGGAAAGCGGTTATTCAGAAGATTATATCAAGGAAGTTCTTGTAAAACTTGCTGCACTTGGAAATTGCAAAGTAGTTCTTAAAGGTATTGAGTTTTCTGACAAGCCAAACAAGATTGGAATTGTAACTTATGATGCAAAGACAAAAGAGTATTCCTGGTATTTCCATGAAAAATTGCCTGTTAATTTTCATGGTACCGGAGATATTTTTGCTTCTGTTCTTACCGGTGCAATTGTCAGGGGACTTTCATTAAGTGATTCCTGCGCTGTTGCAGGAGACTTTGTAGCAGAGAGTATAAGAGAAACTTTATCTCATGAAAACTACAATACTTATGGCGTAGATTTTGAAGCAGTATTCCCATATTTACTCAATCGCTTGAAACAATAATTTACGGAGGCTTTATGAAATATTGGGAACTTGAAACACCTTGCTTACTGATTGACAACGACAAGGTTCTGAAGAACTTGAAGGATATGCAATCCTATGCCGATTCAAACAATTGTGCTTTAAGACCACATTCAAAGACCCATAAATCTCCTTATATGGCAAGACTATCTGTTGAACTTGGGGCTAAAGGAATTGCTGTAGCCAAAACAGAAGAAGCACAGGTTATGGTGCAAAACGGGATAAAAGATGTTTTTATTGCCAATGAGATAGTTGACCCTGTTAAAATCAGAAAAATTAAAGACTTGAATAATATTGCAGATGTTTCTTTTGGGCTGGACAGTCCGGAAGTTGTTCCTGTAATTGAAGATGTTTTTAAAGATTCCAACAAAAAAGCACAGGTTCTCATAGAGATAGAAGTTGGAGAAGTCAGATCAGGAATCATAGACGAAGAAAGGTTTTTCAGACTTCTTGATGCTTTGAAAAAGGCAAATCATATATATTTGAAAGGTCTTTTTTCACATGACGGAAATACTTATTCTGCTCAGTCTGTAGAGGAATGTTTTAAACTTTCTGAACAAGCTCAGAAAAGAACTCTTTATTTTGCAGAACTTGCAAGAAAGAGTGGTTTTGACTGCCCCGTGATAAGCTATGGGGCAACTCCAACTTTCATGAATCATGTTCCTATTCTCAAAGGAATAACAGAACTCAGACCGGGAACATACATATACATGGATGTTTCACAGGGAAATGCCTGTGGTACTCTGGACAGATGTGCTGCAACAGTACTTGCTTCTGTAGTAAGCAAACCAACAAATGAAAGAGTAATTCTTGATGTTGGTGCAAAGGCTCTTACAATGCAGGAAAGAACTGTTGGTATTTGCAATTCAAAAGGAAAGGGGAACCTTTTTACCAATTCAAACATAAGAATTGCAAGAATGTTTGATGAGCATGCCATTATTAACAGTGAAGAGTTCAATAGCAGTGTAAAAGTGGGAGATAAGGTAAGGATTATTCCTGTTCACATTTGTCCGGTTGTAAATCTGTACGACAGTTTTTACTTAATTTCAAATGATGAAGTCTTGGCAGAATTACCTGTTTCCTGCAGGGGAAAAATAAGATAAGTATGAGAACTGTTCAATCTGAAGAATTCAAATCAAAGGTCATTACTCTACTGCTGCAGTTATTGGAAATACAATGTATATTTCAGGTCAACTTCCTGTAGTTAACGGAAAAGTAATTGAAGGAGAATTGGAGAAACAGGTTTTCTTTGTTCTTGAAAGAATAGAATCTGTTCTCAAACAGGAACAGGTGTAGCAGGTAAATGCAATTAATGTTTGCAGACAGTTGAGCAAAAGCTTAGTTTTGAAATTTGCTCAGTTATCAATAATTAAAGCTGCCCTTTGTATCCAGGCCATGTTTTCCAGTATCCTTCAGGATATGTTCCCTTGAGAAGGACTGACAGAGATTCTCTTGTGGCGCCTTCAAGAAGCATCTTTCTGACATCTCTTGCACCTTCTTGAAGAGCTCTTACCTTGGCAACTGTTTCCTCATTGCACATAATTCCTTCAATTGCGGTAAAGACATAACGGGCACCGTCCATAGCTGCAGCAACAGAGAAGTCATAAGCCTGATTAACAGTCATTGAGTCATAGATAAAACTTGCATGTCTCCAACAGAAAGGAGTCTTTGTTCTTTCGTTTATAATAGCAGGATTAATCTTAGGAGAAATTCCTGAATCATAATCAGTAATATTCATGCAGTCCAGAAGCGGAAGATGTGCAGGTCTCATGTCTTCACAGTGGAGCTTCCTCATAGGAACCGGAGCTTTCTCGTAATATTTCGTCCAGAACGGAATAACGAACTCTGGCCATTGTGAAGGCGAGAACATTGCTGCGATATCATCACAGATTCTTCCATGGTCAGGATATGGGTCAAGAACAGAAGTGCCGTCAATAAAACAGTAGAACTTTGCATAATCTGCAAGACTGTCTGTAATTGCTGCAAGGCATTTCTTGAATAAGTCCGGATCATCTGCAACTGAATACATGCATTCAGTTCCGGAAAGACCCCAAAGGGTGGTAACAGGTCCTTCCCATTGCCATCCCCAATGTACGCGCTTTCCAGGGAAAGCTCTTTTTACCGTTTCAAGATAACTTATCTGTTTTTTTGTAAGACCTCCCATGAAATCATTCTTTCTCTCAAAGATTTTAATAACTTCTTCAAGAGAAGTAGGTTGTATATTCATTGCAACCTGACCAGTTTCAGGAAAAGAAAGAGGAACTCCAAGGCTATTCATATGACCGTATTTAATCATAGGAGTAGAGATAGGAGCTATAAGCTCAACATCTTTGAAAAGTTCCTCTAGTTTTGGAAGCCCTTCCTTGTATGCGGTGATACAGGCTTCAGGATTCATGAATTGATCATATACAGAAATACCTGAAACATGTCCGAGAGATTCATAGGTGCCCATTACAAATGCATCAAACGGTTCTGAAAGCGAAATTGATGATTTGTCCGGTTCTGAAATTGTATTACGTATATTTAGCATGAAGAGCCTCCGTTTTTATTTTATCAGGATTGCCGCCTTGCAACATAGACGGCAGCAACAGAATTTTGGGAAAGTTTGCGTCTCAAAAGTCAGGAAATGAGTTTGCAAGCTGCCTCCGCTGCGGATGCTGCATCTTCTGTATAGCAGTCTGCACAGATTTTTTCAGCAAAAGCTGCAGTAACAGGGGCTCCTCCAACCATTATCTTGACATTAAGACCCGCACTATGAACAGCTTTGATGACGTTTCCCATTTCTTCCATTGTTGTTGTGAGAAGGGCAGAACAGCAGATAATCTGTGCATTGTTGTCTTTTGCAGCTTCAATGAATTTTTCTGCAGGAACATCAACTCCAAGATCAATGACATTAAATCCTTTTCCCTTGAGCATCATTGCCACAAGATTTTTTCCAATGTCATGAAGGTCTCCATGTACTGTTCCAATAATGATTGTTCCTCTGGATTTGAGCTCTCCTGTTTCCATGAACGGTTTAAGAATTTCCAGTCCTGCATTCATTGCCCTTGCTGCAATGAGAACTTCAGGAACAAATATTTCATCATTCTTGAATTTTTCACCAATAACAGACATGCCTGCTACAAGACACCCCTGTAAAATATCAGAAGCGGATACACCATCTTCCAAGGCCAGAGAAACAAGAGTCTTTACATCTTTTGCCCTTCCCATTTGCATCATTTCACTGATTTGGTTTAAATCACACATACCCTTCTCCTATTCAAACATCATTTTGTCTGCAAATTCATCATTAAAAGAACTGTCGTTGAACAGTTCCAGATAACACCCCTCAGTTAGACATTTAACAATATCATAAATCATGTCCGGATTGCATGCTGAAAAACAGGCTCCTCCAAGAGCAGCATTTCCAAGTATTCTGAATTTGTTTCTTTCAGAATCAGGAAGTAATCCTATCTTTATTGCATTATCAATATTAAGTGCACTACCGAATCCTCCGGCAAGAAATATTGTTTTTAAGTCTTTTTCCAAAATACCGGCTTTCTTCATAAGACACGTTATAGATGCAGCTACTGCCCCTTTTGCAAGCTGAATGTTTCTTATTTCTTTCTGTGTAAACGGAACATTTATTCCTTTTATTCTCCCGGTTTTATCAATAAGGTCTTCATTTAGGCATCTTGTAAGCTCATTTATGATTTCTGAGCCGTACAGACCGCTTTCAACTGCTGTCTCAAATGCAGGACCCGCTGCAGAAGAAGAGAAGAAAATGCCTTTTGACGTTGCAAGAGCAACTTCTCCGTTGGTTCCTGCATCTATGAACAATGCAGGTCTTTCTGCTGAATAAAAGCCTGAAGCATATAGTCCTGAAGAAAGATCTGACCCGAAGTAAGCAAAAGAGCAGGGAAGTACAATAGTTTCAACTTTGTTGTTAATCCCGTAAAAACCTTCAGATTGTCCTGTAAACGGAGCCTTTATTAAACTAGTGCAATCTTCTCCAAGAAGTATCTTTGTCATTGCAGTATTGGCGGCAACAACGGTTTTGCACTGTCTATTTACTTTATTTCTTTTTATGAGTGTGTTGCACATATTGGAAATCTGATTGCAAATTGCATTTCTTATTTCCTTTCTGTTTTCTTCTCCCGAACATGCAAAACTCATTCTGGAAATTACGTCAGAACCCCAGATTTTCTGACAGTTGAGTTCAGAGATTGTATCTATGACTTGAGAATCTTTTAGCAGAGCACAAACCACAGTTGTTGTACCCAAATCAACTGCACAGCTATAACCTTTGCAAGTGCCAATGCCCAAATCAAATCTTACAGAAGATTCTATTCCCGGAGTTTCGGCAATGATTGTATCAACTACATCACCTTCTGAAGGAATATATTCACAAGCATGTTCAATTTTTCCGTTGACAAGTACGCGGCATTTTCCACAGATTCCCTGACCTCCACAGTGGAGTTTAATATCTTTAATCAAAGGATTGTTCTCATTTTTGAGTATATCAATAAGTTTAAGATTATTTGGATTGGGTCCTGTTACTGTTTTCATTTGAAATCTCTTACTGCTTCAAAAAAGGCTCTAATATTTTCCCATTTTGCTTTTGGAGGAATATCACATCCTGAAGAGATGACAAAGTTTTTGTATTTTGGGCAGAGTTTGTTCATGAGTTCTGAAGTTGTGTTTTTTATGCTTTCAGGTGTTCCGTCATTAAACTGCGAAACCGGATCAATGTTTCCCATAACAAGTACATTCCCAGGAAATGCAGGAAGAATTTCCTCCATGTTGATTGCATTTCCGAAGTGGTATGCTTTGCATCCTATGTCAATAATAGAAGGAAGCATTTTTTTTACAGATGAACCGCAATTATGGTAGACCACAATGAAGTTGTCATCTTGAAGTGCCTGTGTGATTTTCTTGACATAAGGCGAAGAGAATTCTTCTGCCATATCTGCTGAAAGAAGACCTGCAAGGGGTTCTGCAATAACTACTCCGTCTGCCCCTGATTCTTTAAATGCTTTTGTATACGCAATAATGAATTGTGTTGTTTTTTCAAGTACCTTATGAACCATGTTCGGTTCATCATAACAGTAAATCAAAGTGTCCGTTACATCCATAAGTCTTCCGGCTAATGAAAACGGACCTGTTACTCCTGCAAGAATTGGTCTGTCTGTAATAAGTGTTTTTGCTTTTGCTATTGCCTGTACATAAAGTGCAGTTCTTCCGGAACCTACATTTGGTACTACCAGGGAATCTGCCTGTTCTTCTGTTTTTACAATGGCTCCCAATACTGCAGGAACTTCATTATCAGATATCCTGATTTCACTTCCAAATGCTTCTGCTTCAACTGAAAGATCCATCATACTCACAGCTGCAGCTGAATCTGTTGCTTCTGCAACTGCCTTCATTCCCTTTGCTTGGAGTTCTGAATCTGATACTAGCTCTCTGACTGTACAGCCAAGTAGTTGTACGCATGGAAAAGAAAGAATTGGAACAGCTTTCCTTTGTTCTCCTGATAGCATTGACTTAATCCATTTGTTCATGTCCATTCACGCACCTCAACCACCCTTTATGATAACTGCTTTTGTATCATGCGGATAGTAATTTTGTCATTGAATCTGCATTTATGATAAAATAAACTTGAAAGTGGGGGAATTTATGAAGAAGAAATTTCTAGCTTTAATTATATTGTTTACCTTGGTTGTGCTTCCTGCAATTGCAACTGATAAATCAGATGCATCTATAGGCGTTGGTATCCAAATGATTACTGTAGGTGATAAGTTTGGCATAGGCAGGATTTCTCTTGAAGAAAGTGAAACAACTTATTTTGAGAAAGAAGGGCAAAAGTGGGCTCCTTTATTCAAATTCAATGCAGGTGTTTCTATGAATATCAAAGATGATGAAATGCCCATGCTAGGTCTGTCGTTATCTGCAGTTTGCGGTTATTCCTACAAAATAAATGATCTGCTCCGGGTGGATTTAGGCGGCGGTGTGGATTTCTTTGAAAGCTCAGTTTTGGTTTGGATGTTTAATTCTCTTTCAAAAGATTCTGAGTATAAGATTTCAACTACACTTGCCCCAATTGTTGATATAAGTGTATTGTTCGGTCTTGAAGGACTTGCTCTCAGAGCCGGTATTAGGGGATGCTTTCAGATTTCTTCAGCGCCTCTGGGCAAAGGAATAGGTTTTCTGCCTTATCTTGCTGTGTCAGCTGACTTATTCTGATTTTCCTGTGCCGTTTGCTGTATTTTAGATAAGTACTGCATTGTTCCCCTGGTTGGAGAGAAGCCAAAAAAGGTTCTGTCACCCGCATTTGAAGATTTTAAATGTGTTTGCCTTGATTGGTCGGCTTTAATACAATCTGAGAATATCATTTTTACAGGGGTGCATGTTTGGAAAAGTGGGGTGCAAACTGCATTTTAGAAACCCGATTAGATGAGGTTGTTTGACAAAACGAAAATATGTGGTAATAATTAATAACAGAAAAGCCTGACCGGTAAGCGGTTGAGCCAAAGTTTAGATCATAAGACCGTTTCTTTTAGCGAAGGCGGTCTAATTTTTTTATTAAAGAAAGGCTAAAAGTGTTTGGAGAAAGATTAAAGATATTAAGAAAAGATATAAACTTGTCGCAGGCGGATTTGGGAAAGGTTTTGGATTATACACCTGTACTGCTATTTCTCAATATGAATCTGAAACAAGATTTCCGGGTAAGGTAGGAAAGTACCGCCTTGCTGCATTTCTGCAGTAGGTTTGCACAGTCCCCCTTCCAAACCGGACGTACCCGTCTCCGAGTATCCGGCTTTCCATTCTAACTATTGACGATTAGTAAAAAGTTCTTTGTGTATCTTTTCGTGACAAGTTTCACACACAACTAAAGTTTTTCTGTGGATAGAGCGCATCTTTTGCTCCCAAGCAGATTTGCCTTTGAGTGATTTAAGACTTTCAACGTGATGTATTACTACAGGTTCACTATCGCATCCGCATAATTCACAGGTGCCAGTGTTAAGCCTATTCTTTATCTCATTATGCTTTGATACACTCTTGGGAACGACATCGACGTTTTCGAGTTTGGTTTTTCGGGACCTGCGGATATCCGTCATATTTAGAAAGATAAGCACTTTGGTGCCTGTCTTAGTTTCATAGGGAACACCCCATCGTTTTCCAGTCCGTCTATCTTCTCTCGCCTTTGCCATAGTAGTTTGGTGTTTACTTGCCAGTGTTTTCAGACAACTGTACTCCATGATGTAAACGAAGTAGTCCAGCTTTGGGAAATTGCTCGCCATTCGATAGTAGTTGCAGATTCCCCTAATTTGCGCATTGTAGGTTGAAACAATCTCAAAGTCACTTCTGTTTCGCAATCCTTTAGTAGCTATGGGAACAATCTTGCCTTCAGCAGTCCTGACACCATAACCATTGCTTATCAAAAATTCTTCAACTTTGTCTTTCAACGGAACATTGAGCGTTACTACACCATTCAATGCTCTCTGTTTTACTCCGTCACTCCTACGTATTAATTCCTGAGACCTACGAACATTCACGTCATGTCCTAGAAATTTCGCAAATTCAGAGCTATGTGTAATTTTGGTTTTTTCCTCAGATAACTCTAGTTTCAATATCTCTGCTAGAAATTCCCTAAGTTCAGCCTTAATTGCTACACAGTCTTCTTTTGATCCCACCACTCCAATCAGAAAATCGTCGGCATATCTGACATAGCAAATACGCTTGTTGTTGTCCTGAAAGACTGGTACTTTAACTAATTGTTTTCTCAACTTCGCTTTTTGTGCTTTCCACTTTTCACATTCAGGTGATTCAGGATATTTTTTCAATCTCATGCCCATTGCATCTATTTCTCTCTTTATTCGTGCATACTCTGCGGTAAATTTCTTGGGTTCGTTACTATCAAACTTCTGCTTTATCTCAGCCACCTTCTTATCTAATTCATGCAGGTATATATTTGCAAGAATTGGAGAAAGTATGCCACCCTGTGGCGTGCCACTATATGTTTGAAAGTATCTCCATTCCTCCATATAGCCCGCTTTCAGGAAGGCACCAATCAGATTTATTAGCTTTGAATCCTTGATTTTTTCCGAGAGAATATTTAGCAACACCTTGTGATTGATATTGTCAAAACATCCTTTGATATCACCTTCTATAAACCATTTTGTACCGTTGAATCCGTACTTTATCCTGTCAAATGCTGTGTGACAGCTTCTGCCAGGTCTAAATCCATGCGAATCATCACTGAAAATAGGTTCATAGATTGCTTCAAGTATCTGCCTTATGGCATCTTGTATCAGCTTGTCTCGAAATGATGGTATTCCTAGTGGACGCAGTTTTCCGTTGTGCTTAGGAATGTAGGTTCTCCGCACTGGTTTCGGACTATATTCCAGACTTCTCAGTGATTCAATAATGTCTGAAATGTATTCGGCTCCGAATCCATCCGCTGTGTCGTTGTCTGTACCTTTTGTTGCCGCACCATCATTGGCGTATAAGTTCTTGTAGGCTGCATAATAGATATCTTCCCGCAGAAGATATCTGTACAGCTTCGTAAACACGCCATTTTGATGTGACATAGAACTTTCCGTTATTCGTTCCAAAATGTCTGATGTTGGTTTCATTGAGGTTTCTCCTCCCTTTCATCTTTTAATTTTGAATCGTTAGAACTGTCCTCCTTCGCCATGTGGTGAGTGTTCCCACCTCAAACTACTATGAGGACTCCGTTGCCATATCAGATATTCAGTGCCTGAACACATAGCTTTATTAGCTTTCTGACTTAGGCAATCTCCAGTTAACGCTTCTGCTTGGTATAAGGATTGTCGGATGTGCTTTAGACCTTTTGGCTGGCTCTCCAGCTTATGGGACAGCATTGCAGTCACCCTTACCGACCACAACCCTATCGGTAGGCACTGTCCATGGGATGTTAGATTCCGTTTCCCATTCCAATGATAATGGACACTGTATCTCACATTCACTA
>JAZLGI010000032.1:0-8628 GCA_045616225.1 Sphaerochaetaceae bacterium | reverse complement strand
CAAAAAAATTATTCTTACCGGTCATCGAATACCTACGGTGAGGATGGTTTCCAGCACTGCGGTGCTGGTACCTTACCTCGATAATAAAAGTGAATGAGCTCGTCGAGCAGAATTCAGGTAATAAAGTCTTCCACTTCTGATTACTCATTTCAGGAGGTCTAACTGTGAATAGACCTTTAACATTTGAAGCCCATAGGATCTTTGGGCTGGATTTATCCAAGAAAACACTGATGGCATGTTTTCCAATAATATCTTCAATAAGGCTTGTGGCATCCCACATCTGGCCTTTGAAAAACAATACAGCCTTGGCTTCCTTTGGATTTTGCAGTTGCTTGAAGATTTCTTTGAAATTCTGGTCATGCTCAAGAAGTTTCAAATCTATATTTCTTAAACGCTGAAGCATATTTGCATTGTCAGAAATAAAATGGCGCATGGAAACAAATGCTTTCATTATTTGGATACTTACTTGAATTGCCGTATCGCTTTTCAATACAGTTGCTAGCATAGCAACACCTTGCTCTGTAAAAGCATAAGGAGCACGACGTAAACCCATCCTATCAGAATTGGACATCGCAAAATGCGACTTCCAATCTTTAAACTCAGTTTCATTAAGCTGAAACATGAACTCAGTGGGAAACCGCTCTATATTTCTTTTTACCTGTTCATTAACTCGTCTTGTTTCTACGCCATAAAGTTGAGCTATGTCTCTATCCAACATGACCTGAACACCACGGATTGTATAAATGTGATTTTTAATATCCTCTGTTGAAATTTGCTGGACTGCTGTAATTTCTTTGTATTCCATAATTCAGATTTTACAAAATAAGGAAACAAGACTCAAGGCGAACAATCAAAGTCAAGAGATGAGTACCTGAATATTCTGGATTTTGTATAAACGGATTTATTCTTCTTTGAATTGATCTTTTAATTTGACATGTATGTCCCATTCGCCAATTACTTCATTAATGCTTCCTTTTTGATTTCCTTCAGACATCAAATTACCACTACTGAAATATGGATAAGGACCTATTGTCTCAAGTCCGTGTATTGAAGAACCACCTATAATCTGCTTTACCTCGTCTTCTGTAAGTTCAGCAAGCTTCCTGTTCAGAGTTTCGATTTCTTCTTTAATCTTGTTAAGTTCTTCTTTGGTTTTCATTATCTTTAAACCTCCGATTTTTTCAGCTGTTTTGTTTGATTATATGATAATGAACGTCTGAAGGCTACTTCAAAGAGAATACAAGCAGATTTATATTTCAAAAGGCTGCAACCATAAGTTACAGCCCCTAAATGCCAAAAACTTCAATCAGTTTATTGAGCCTTTACCAATATTGTTTGTGCTCTTTTTGTCGAACAAGATGATGCCATCACTATCAATATCAAAATTCATGGCAGTATTTACCGGATAGTCAATATTGCCAAACTTTACTGATGTAAGAACATAACCGTCAACATCAAGTTTTACTGTTGTTTCCATTCCAGATGGCAATGTGCCGTAAACTTTTGATTTATAGTTTCCTTCTCCAATGTTGACAAACTCAGGTCTTACACCAAGTACTGCTTCTTCTGAAGAAAGTTCTCCCAAATCTGTTTTACTTGTAAACTTAACCTTCTTGCCAAAAAGCTCAATATCTGCTGTTTTCTTTCCAGTGGCCTTGGCCTTAACAGGAATAAAGTTCATTGATGGGTTACCAACAAAATCTGCAACAAGAAGGTTGGCAGGATCTGAGTATGTAACCATAGGAGGGGCATACTGCTGTAAAATGCCGTTTTTGATAAGACAGATTCTTGAAGAAAGGGTCATGGCTTCAAGCTGATCATGAGTAACATAAATAAATGTTGAATCAGTATCTGTGTGAAGTCTCTTAAGTTCAACTCTCATTTCAAGTCTTAGCTTAGCATCAAGGTTTGAAAGAGGTTCATCCATGAACAATACTTTTGGTTTCGGAGCAAGTGTTCTTGCAATTGCAACTCTCTGCTGCTGACCACCTGAGAGCTCAGATGGGAAACGCTTTTCAAATTCTTCAATCTTGAGCATTACAAGCATTTCATGGACTCTTTCCTTAATCTTGTCCTTTGGCCATTTAAGGTTTTCAAGACCAAATGCAATGTTCTGATAGACCGTCATATGTGGCCAAAGTGCATAGTTCTGAAACAAAAATCCAATGTCTCTCTTTGCAGGAGAAACATTAATACCTTTTTCAGAATCAAATACTACCTGATCACCAATTGTAATTCTTCCTTCTGTCGGAGTTTCAAGACCGGCAATCATTCTAAGTGTTGTTGTCTTTCCACATCCTGAAGGACCTAAGAGAATAATGAATTCTCTGTCTTCTATTACCATATTAAGATTCTCAACTGCTACAAACTTGCCGAATCTTTTTCCTACATTTTCCAATACAATTTTAGGCATCTCAATTACCTCCTACACCCTTGTCGATACTAGCGCCGGTAAGCTTATTAACAGTGAACTGAATAATAAGAACAATCACGATAATAAGAAGGTTTATGGCGTTACTTGCCTGAGTAAGTCCTGTTCTGCTGTATTCCTGAAGAACAGTTGTGGCTATTGTGGTGTAGCTTTCCACAAGAAGGACAAACAAAGACATCTCTCTCATACATGAGATAAACGGAAGAAGATATCCGCTTATAAAACTTGCTTTCTGTATAGGGAACAGAATTTTTGTCATACGTTTCCACCAAGGGACTCCTATGACAATAGCTGCTTCTTCAATTTCGCCTGACAACTGAAGCATAGCACTTGTACCTGTTCTTGATGCAAAAGGCATGAACTTAATTGAACCTACAAGGAAGAGAAGGACAAATGATCCATCCAACCAGGTAAATCCCTTGGTATATGAAAGAGCCAGATAGACAGCACCGAAACTCATAGAAGGAATGAGATATGGTAAGAATGCAAGGTTTGAAACAAGTGTTGCAGCCTTGCTTCCGCGTTTCTTTGCAACAGCATAACCAATGAGAATACCAAATGTACCTGCAATAAAGGCAACACCAAGAGAAAGAAGAAATGATCTACCCATAGCCTTCCACATAATCAGGCTTCTGAGAATACCAATCGTATCTCCCTTGTTACTACCTTCAAACATTTCCTTGGAAATCCAGTATCTCAAAGTAAATGTTGACCAGTCTCCTGAAACTTCAAGTACACTTTCTGCTGCGAATGACAAAAGAGGAACAATGGCAAAGAAACCTACAATAATGAACATTAAAACAGCTATTACAATTCTTGCCTTTCCAAGCTTTACCAGAGAAACTTGTCCTGATTTTCCTGTGACTGTTGTAAATGATTTTCTACTACCTGTAATCCAGTTGTTAAGTGTAAGGATTGCAATTGAGAATACCATTAAGATAATTGCAAGAACGTAACCTTGTCCTTTTGTAAAACCTGTGTTAATCAAACTTCTCATCTGTACTGAAATTGAAATGAAGTTGTTTCCACTGTTGATACTGCTCTTATTCAAGAAGAACGGTACTGTGAAACTACTGATACTGCTTGAGAAAACAAGAAGAACAGTTGAAATAAGTGCAGGCATAACAATAGGAAGAGTTACCCTATATAAAATCTTGAATCTGCTTGCCTTGAGAACTGTTGCAGCTTCTTCAAGGTTGGCGTCCATATTTCTAAGGATACCTCCAATGAGAATATATGCAAACGGTGCATAGTGCAGACCCAAGCTCATTGCACATGGGAATAAACCGTAAACACAGGATTCAGGAACACAGATACCGGTTAGACTTTCAAGAATACCCATACCAGCTCCCATTGCCGTGTTTTTAAAGAAGTTTTCCCAGAACATTGCCATAGACCAGCTTGGCATAATATAAGGGAAAACAAAGACGGTTGAAATAAACTTTTTACATGGAAGATCACTACGTGTGATAAACCAAGCTACGACACCACCGAAAATAACAGCAACTGCACAAGCCAAAAGAGCCATAAAAGCAGACTGTCCAAGCGGAACCCAGAATTTGATTTTTGCGTATGAGAAATCTTTACTGGTCAGCAACTCTTTCCAGTGATTGATGGTAAAATCGCCATCTTTTACTGTTCGACCAAGGTATATTGCCTCCTGGTTTCCGTTAACCTTAAACGATCCTATCAACAGAGTAAACAAAGGAAGCACTACTGTAAGAATAAGGATAATAAGGAAACAGATAGTAATAATGTTGGCCGGCTTTGAAAAATAGGTTCTAATTTTGTTTGGAGCCAGAGCCATACTACCTTTTTTCATTAGAAACTCCTAAAAAATTGAGAGGATGGAGAATCTCCCCATCCCCCACTAAATAGTTAAATTACTTTGAAGAAAGAGCCATGTTAATGAACTTAACTGTTGAAGCATATGCCTTATCGATGTAATCAACATCTTCTACGATACACTTCTCTTTCCATTCTGAAATAGCAGGATCGCCTGCAACTGAAGGGATGTTCTGGTTAGATGAATAGTATCCGAGAATATCTCCCCAACCTGCATTATAACCTTCTGCTGTATGGATATATCTTATGAACAAACAAGCTGTGTAAGGAAGTTTTGCTGTTCTTGGGATAAGTGTCCACATGTTGTAAACAAATCCGTCAAATCCTTCAATTTCGTTGTTCCAACCACCAGCTGTAACTGTTTTTGTGTAATACTTGTCTGTATCCTTGTAGCTGTCTTTGTAGTATTCATAATCTTTGAGTTTGCAAAGACCTGCGAAAATGATTCTTCCGTCATCTGCGTATGTGTTAATCTTCTTGATTTCACTTGAGTCTGAACTGTGCCAGTGACCAACGTTTGCAATAAATTCTGCAACAAACTTGTAACCAATGTTCTGATAGTCATCAGCCTTTGGATCATAATCCTTGCCAAAGTAGCTCTTATAAGCCTTTGTAAGCTTTTCACAAGCATCTGGACTTGTAAGCATGATAAGGAAGCTCATGTTAATATCTTCTCCAAGTGGGTTCTGATAAGAAACATTGTGAACACCCTTAAGTGAAACACCGTCAACACCTGTCATCTGCCAAACGTTCTTAAGCTGATCTTTTCCTACAACTGTGTTATCAAACTGGAAAACCTTGTTAAATGTAACACCAACAAGAGGTCTCTGGTCTTCTTCTGCAATTGTAATACCATCACCTGATGGAACATAACTGAGAAGGAAGCCTGTATCAACCATAGCGTTCTTAAGGAATGAAGCATCCTGAATCATGACAAAGTCAGCAATGTAAGAATCTGCCTGTTCAGCTGCAATGAGCTTTGGCTGATATTCACTACCTTTCTTTGAGTTGTAAGCTGTTCTTCCAGCTGCCCATGGATATGCCTTTTCAAAACCAGCAAGAGCTTTCTTGACACCTGATGTAAGAGAGTCTGCGTTGAAAGTAAGACCAGGGTTAGCTTCAAGTTCTGCCTTTGCAGCTGCTTCAAGCTCTGCGAGAGTCATCTTTTCTGCTTTTTCAATTGCAAGTTCTACTTCAGACTTTGCTACCTGAGCTTCTTGAGCTCCATTGGCAAAAGCTGTGAAAGCAATCATAGCAACTAACAGAATAGCAACAAATTTTTTCATAGTTTTTCTCCTATTTATTGAATTTATATTATCAGAAGGCCTTATCAGCACTTCCGAATATATCCCTAATTCTATGCTCAATCATCTGAGCAACCGCTGCTCGGCCAGGCTCAAGGAAAGTTCTTCCGTCAAACTTTTTAGGGTTCTCTACAAAAGCTTTTCTTACCTCACCAAAATAACAAATTCTTATATCGGTTCCAACATTGATTTTACAAATTGAAGTTTTTGCAACTTCCTTTAACATCTCCTCCGGAACTCCTTCTGCCTCAGGCATATCTCCGCCAAATGCATTGAAAACTGCAAGTCTGTCTTTTGGAACTGATGAAGCTCCGTGCAGAACAAGAGGGAAACCAGGAAGCTTTTCTTCAACTTCTTTGAGAATATCAAATCTAAGCTGAGCCTTCTGACCCGGTTTAAACTTATATGCTCCATGAGATGTACCAATTGCAATGGCCAAACTGTCAATGCCAGTCCTGCTTACAAATTCCACAACCTGATTCGGGTGTGTGAAACATCCGTACTTATCATCTACATTAATGTCGTCTTCTATTCCTGCCAAAGCCCCAAGCTCGGCTTCAACAACAACACCATTTGCATGGGCATAATCAACAACATCTTTTGTAATTCTTATGTTCTCTTCAAAATCTTTTGAAGAAGCATCTATCATAACCGAAGTAAATCCCAAATCAACGCAGAACTTACAGATTTCAGGGGTTTTACCATGATCCAGATGAAGAGCAATAGGAATATCACATGCTTTTGCTGCTGCTTCAGCACCTTTGATAACATATTCCGGTCTCATATATTTGAGAGCACCTTCGCTGATTGCAATAATAACCGGTGATTTTGTATTTACTGCTGCATCAAGAACACCCTGCATTATATCTATATTATCTACATTAAAAGCACCTACTGCATAATGCCCTTCGTATGCTTTTTTGAACATTTCTTTGGTCGTTACTAATGCCATTTTCACATTCTCCTAATTAAGATTAATAAATCTTAACATGCTTCTTTACGCGTGTGTTATAAAAATTTCTACTGCATTCAAAATTTTTACACTCGTTTGGTATGAGAAATCAGTTGCATCAACTACAATTGCGTTGCCGTCAGGCTCAAACCTTGTGCTCTCCACATAATGCTTGAAGTCTTCAAAAATATCAAAGAAGGTTGTACTTTGATGAACAGGATGTCTGTTCTCTGAGGTAATTCTGTAAACGTATCGCTTATGAAGAACATTTACATCTCCAGTCAGATACAATGTAAGTGTTTCATATCCATATTCAGAAGCTTCTGCAGAGAGGTTCTTAATTTCATCCTTCCTGAAGTTGGACTCCATAATCAAGTTTTCGCCGGTTTTGACATACTCTTCAAGAAACAAAGCCATGATACTTCTGGAAGCTTCTGAAAGCTTTATATTCTCTTCTCTTGAAGAAAAACCAATAGTATCTCCCAGTATTTCCTTAATTGGATCCTTATGAATGACAGGTATACCAAACCGCTGAGAAATCATCTCTGAAAACCTAGTTTTACCAGAGGCAAGATCCCCTGCTACAAAAATCAATTTTTTCATCTATCGTGATTTTAAGGGAATATTAAGTATTTCTCAATTGTTTTTTTGTTATCATTGATAAATATAAGACAATGGACAAATACTTTAGACCTTTGCATTCCAAGGGGCAAGATGAACGGCTTTGCCGCCCTTGGACTCGTCATTTCACGGGTGATTAGTAGAAACATACACCCATAATAAACAACTTGTATGTTCCCACAGCCACTTGCATTTGCAGGAATAGAGAAGAACAGCATAGTAAGTATAGGAACTTATGGAGTTGTAAAGACAGCACTGGAGAAACAGCACTTTAAAGCAGGACTAAAAGCAATGCTTGAGTACCTACAGCCTCAGGTAGTACTAGTATACGGATCAATGCCAAAGGCAACTATTTTTTATTACTTCTTTTCATTTTTTTGAAGAAACGCATGTAGCAAAAATAAACAGCTGCAATAGCAACAAGAATAATCAGAATAATCAGGATAGCCGGCATTTCTTTCTTCTCAGATGCAACAGTATCTTCTGCACTTGGCACAGGACTACTTGCTTTTAGCTGTTCTGCAACAACAGGTTCTTCTTTTTTCACTTTAGGTTCTGCAGTTTCAGAAACTTTGGCAACTTCGATTTTTTCTTCGAATTGAATACCTTCCGATAAATCAAAGATCTGTTCGAGATACCATGTAAGACTGTCTGCGGCAATACCTGCAGCATAATCAAAATCTGCCTTTGCCAAACCCTTTGGGAAACTTACTTCCAGTTTTCCGGCTTCAACTTTTTTGTATGTGATTCCGAAATCACCGTAAGCTGTGGCAAAAGCTTTAAGTGCTTCGGCAATTTCAGCATCAGTAATGAAAGCAGGGTATGTTACATAGCCATAGCCGTCAAGAACTTCAACTCTGATTTCATAACCTGCAAAATCATAGATGTAGGTGTACTTTGAGTCTTTTTTGCTCTCGACAGTTTTTTCAATTTCAGATTTCTCTTCAACCTTAATTTCTTCTGTCTTTGGAACATCTGTAACCGGTTCAGTCTTGGCAACTGCAGAAGCAGTAGGAGTATTCCCTGTTTCTGCTGACTTTGACTTGGTTGATGCACAGCCGGCAAAAACTGATAAAATTAACAACACAATCAACACAAATGATAGTCTTGAATTCTTTTTCATTTACTAATTCCTTACAAACTGTACTTTGAGCGTTTGAACAACTCTGTTATAAAACAAATTATATAATCAAAGTTTACAAAAAAGAATCTTTTTTTTGAACTTCGAATTTTTTTTCTCTAACGCTCAGGTGAACCATTTTGAAAAGATTAAAATTGCGTTTACGAGAAGGTTTGATTGATATGCACCCATAAAGGGTAACACATTTCTGTATCAGTGAACCCAAGAGGGTAACACTATCTACAGCACTGAAGCTGAAAAGGTAACAACAGAAGTATGACTGATACCAAGAAGGTAACACTTCTTTGTTATTGATTTGATTTTCTAACTGTTCGAGACAACAGTCAAGTCGTTT
>JAZLGI010000031.1:0-3930 GCA_045616225.1 Sphaerochaetaceae bacterium | reverse complement strand
GATGGAAAGGTTCTTAGTTACTCTTATCAACCAGAACTTAGCTTCGTCTACGGACGGGAAAACCATGTTCTTGTCATAGAATTTAATAAAAGCTTCCTGACAAATGTCTTCTGCCACGTCTGCATTGTAAGTTACATGATATGCAACCTTCATTACAGTCGGAAACAGTTCGTTGTAAATCTGTCTGAATGCGACCTCATCGCCACTTCTGATTTCCATAATCTTTAACAAATATCCTTATATAAAAGTTACAGTTTTTTCCAAAAATCTTTTAAAATTTTTATTTCTTTATTAAAACAGGTCCTTGAGGAGTATCTTTTACCAGATAACCCATGGAATCCAGTTTATTTCTGATTTCATCTGCCTTTGGCCAGTCTTTATCTTTTTTTGCCTGAGCTCTTGCATCCAAGAGAGATTTAATTTCATCTGAAATCTCATCTTTGTTGCTGTCTGATTTCTTTGTTTCATCAAGCTTTAATCCCAGAACTTCATCCATGTATCTAACTGCTGCAAGTCTGTCTGAAGAAGAAATAGTTTCATCCTTTACCAGTCCCCAGAGAACAGAAAGTGCTCTTGCCATTGAAAGATCATTACATACGAAAGAATCAAAATCATCCATATATTTTCTGGCTTTCTCTGACACATTTTCTATAGGTGTTACTTCTTTTCCCATAGCTGCAAGTCTGTCCATAAGTCCCAATCTTGCTGTTCTGGCTGCGCTTAAGCCTTCCATTGAGAACTGCAACTGAGTTCTGTAATGAGCACCAAGACAGAAGTATCTGTAATCAAGAGCATCATAACCTTTGCTCTCAAGTAATGACATTGTAAGGAATTCTCCGCTGGACTTACTCATTTTTCCTTTTTCTGTAAGAAGGAATTCTCCGTGCATCCAATAATTTACCCAATTCTTACCGGTAGCAGCTTCACTTTGGGCTATTTCGTTAGTATGATGAACAGGAATTGCATCTATTCCACCGCAATGAATGTCAAATTGCTCACCCAAATAAGCCATACTCATAGCACTGCATTCTATATGCCAACCAGGATAACCTCTTCCCCATGGAGAATCCCACATCATTGCCTGTTCTCCGAACTTACTCTTTGTAAACCAAAGAACAAAGTCTTTTGGGTTTTTCTTATTTGAGTCTACATCTATTCTTGCACCGCTCTTCAAATCATCAAGCTTTAATCTTGCAAGTTTTCCGTATTGCGGAAATGTATCAATTGAGAAATATACATTTCCTCCGGCAATGTATGTGTGTCCGCCATCTTCAAGACGCTTTATGAGGGCAATCATCTGAGGAATGTGTTGTGTTGCAGGACAGACTATATCAGGTCTGATAATATTTAAAGAATCATAATCTCTGAAGAATGCATCTGTATAAAATTTTGCAATATCCCAAACAGTCTTTCCTGTCTCTCTTGCACTTTTTTCCAGTTTATCTTCACCGTCATCTCCGTCGCCTGTAAGATGCCCAACATCTGTTATGTTCATTACATGTTTAACTTTATAGCCTGCATGTGTGAGCATTCTCTTTAATGTATCTTCAAATATATATGTTCTGAGGTTTCCTATGTGTGCATAGTTGTATACTGTAGGACCGCAGCCGTACATTCCAACATAACCTTCTGTAATTGGTTTGAACTCTTCAACACTGCGACTCATAGTATTATACAAAGATACTTTCATAGAAAATGCCTCCACAACTAGTTTAATATACTTAAAATATCAGCTGGAATCAACAACAGTGTTAATTCCAATTGAAATAAACCTTTTATAATGCTAATTTCTAGCCATGAAAAATTTCAACAAGGGTTTCAAAGACGCATTTCCCGTTTTTCTAGGCTATTTTGGAGTTTCTTTTTCTCTGGGCATAGCCGCAAAAAATGCAGGCCTTACAGCTTTTCAAGCATCCTTAATGAGTCTTCTTAATTCTACTTCTGCAGGTCAGGCAGCCGCAATTGAAATAATTGGAAGAGGTGGTTCATACATAGAGCTGGCAGTATCCCAAATTGTAATTAACATGCGTTATCTTCTTATGAGTGCAGCACTTACATTAAGAGTAAGTTCTCAAAAAACTTCAGAAAGACTTTTGATGAGCATGGGGATTACAGATGAAATATTTGGGCTTTCTTATAATCAGGAATTACCTTTAAGCCCATTTTACACTTTTGGTTGTTACTGTATGGCACTTCCAGGTTGGGTAGCAGGAACTTTTCTTGGAGTGACTTTGGGAAACATACTTCCGGCTACTGTAGTTAGTTCTCTTTCTATGGCATTGTATTCCATGTTCATCGCAATTGTCCTTCCACCTGCAAAAAAGAACCATATAGTAGCTGTAATAGTATTTGTCTCTATGCTTCTCAGCTGGTTGTTCTCAGTTCTTTTTCCTGTGGTTTCCGGTGGAATGAGAGTTATTATTCTTACTGTTGTTATTTCTGCAATAGCAGCTTGGCTGTTTCCTGTAAAGGAGGAAGACAAAGATGAATAATACCTATGTATACATAAGCATTATCTTAATGGCAATTGTCACATACATTATAAGAATGCTTCCCCTGGTAATTTTCAAAAAACCAATCAAAAACCGTTTTTTCAGGTCATTTCTCTACTATGCACCTTATATAACACTTAGTGTTCTGACCTTCCCTGCTATTTTAAGTTGTACAGGGAACCATATAAGTGCTGCAGTAGGTTTTGCAGTCTCTGTACTTTGTGCTTTACTCACAAGCAGTCTTCCACTTACAGCTTTAACAAGCTGTCTTAGTGTCTTTCTTTTAAGTACACTGCTTTAAAAATAAGGGCTGCAACTTTCGTTACAGCCCCTATATTAAAAATCTTAAAAAACTCAGCGTTTTGGAAGAGCCATGATTGTCTTAAGCTCCGGCTTCTTCTCAAGATTCTTAGGAAGACTTCTTGCTCTTCCCTTGTTTACATAATTTGAATCTTCAAATGAGTAATGGAACTTTGTATGCACATCATATGTACCGTTCATGAGAGCAAATGCATCTTCTGTCATAACAAGTTCTTCATCTGTTGGAATAACAAAAATCTTAACAGGGCTGTCATCTGTAGAAATACAGAACTCTGCATTTCTGCAAAGGCAAATTTCATTCTTGTGAGCATCTAACTTAATACCCATGTTTTCAAGTCCCGAACATGCACCGTTTCTGATAAGAGGACTCATTTCACCTACACCTGCTGTAAATACAACTGCATCTACCTTCCCCAAAAGTGCTGCGTATGCTCCAATATACTTCTTGAGTCTATGGCATTCCATATCTACACCAAGCTGAGCCTTTTTGTCACCGGCTGCTGCAGCATTTGCAACATCACGACGGTCTGACATTCCGCAGATTCCCAAAAGACCTGACTTCTTATTAAGAGCTGTGTCCATTTCCTTAGCTGTCATTCCTGTATTGTTCATAATGTAAGGCATAATTGCAGGATCCATGTCACCGCTTCTTGAACCCATTACAAGACCTTCAAGAGGGGTAAGACCCATAGAAGTATCTATACAGACACCGTTTTTAACTGCACAAACAGAAGCTCCGTTACCAATGTGACAAATAATAAGATTTGTATCTTCATTCTTCTTGCCAAGAAGCAAAGCTGCTCTCTTTGAACAGTAAAGATGGCTTGTACCGTGGAAACCGTATCTTCTTACGCTGTATTTTTCATACCAGTCGTAAGGTACTGCATACATAAATGCCTCCGGTGGCATTGTCTGATGAAATGCTGTATCCATAACGATTGCATGAGGTACATTTGGCATAACCTTTCTTGCAGCCTCAATTCCGCCTATGTTTGCCGGCATATGCAGAGGTCCGAGAGGAATAACCTTCTTTAACTTCTCTACTACTTCATCCGTTACAAGTTCACTCTTTTTGAAATATTCTCCGCCATGGAGAACTCTATGACCTACGGCACCT
>JAZLGI010000030.1:0-3536 GCA_045616225.1 Sphaerochaetaceae bacterium | reverse complement strand
AGGAATTATATTTGTAATCATTTCTGCTGTGTTTATGGCTTTACAGGCAGAAAGAAGAAAAGAGGTCTAGACTCTTTCTTTAAATTTTGCTCTTCTGGAAGGACAGTTCTCTCTTGTACATTCTGAACAGGTTACGAACTCTTCCTTTGAAGGGAAAAATATTCCGCAGACACTTTTATTAGGAATCATGTACATGTTGTCAGAGAGTTTTATGTCAGAAAGGCAACTGAACTTGCTTAGTATTTCAAATATTGGTTTTAAGTTTGAAACATCCCAATAACCAACATTTCCGGATCCCGGATTTATGCTGGAGATAATATCCGAACCAAGAGCATCCTTAAAATAGTGCAAGGCAGATTTTCTTACTTGATTCAGAGCTTGTTTTTTTAAAGTATCAATCCAAAACGGAGCCATGAAATCAATTGAAGTGGCATCTAATTTTTCAAGTTGCATTCCGCAGGTAGCAAAATAGGGAGCAACAAGACAAGAGTGTTTTAGATTCACTAAAGGAGGTCCTGTGAAAGTTCTTCCGTCTATAACTACAGACCCCAAGTCTTCTTTCATTGTAAAAGATTCTATAGGAAGAACTATTCCTCCAAAAGAAGGCTTTAATTGTTCTTTGGCAATGGATAGAACTTCATCAGCTTTATCCATTGCCTCATCTTCTAATACTTCATAGTGGATTGTTTCTCTGTATGCATTTACATCAGGAGAAAAATCAAAATATTCAAGATGTGATAATTCCATAAATTAACGTAACGGGTGTCCGTTTACCTCTTCATAAAGAGCGAGAATATTCTCCATAGGAGTATCATTCTGGATAAGATTTGCAGGACAAATAATGAGACCACCGTCTTTTCCGCAATAATCTATAATCTTTCTTACTTCGCGGTGAACTTCTTCAACAGTACCAAATGGGAGAAGCTGCTGAATTGAAACAGTTCCATGCATTGTAATTTTGCTTCCATACTTGTCTTTAACAGCAAAGACATCCATACATTCCGGCTGAATAGGATTTATGATGTCAAATCCTGTATCTATAAGCTCATCCATAATCATATCAAGACAACCGTCACTATGGAAGAAAATCAAAACATTTGGATTGATTTCCTTGAATGCATGAATCATATCCTGAAGAACAGGTTTCATAATTTTTCTGTAAACGTCGAGAGAAAACAAGATTGAATTCTGTGTTGCAATATCTCCAACGATTCTCATTATATCAACACCGGCTTTTACGAGTCTGCAGCCCATTTCCTTGTAATATTTTCCAAAACGCTGCATAAGCTCTATTGCCATATCTTCGTTTATAAGCATGTCGCAAAGAATGTTTTCCATTCCTCTGACCTGCCAACATGTTTTAAAAGGATTTGCAACACTTCCCTGAATAGCATAATCTCCAAGGGCTTTTAAAGCCTGAACTCTTTGATTTACAGATTCCTGAGATTCTATGTACTCCATTTTTGGCCAGTTGAAGTTGTCCAAATCTTCTACATCTTCACTATCTACAAACGGACCGCCGACCCATTCTGTGTAAAGACCGTCTTTTCCATTGCGCTGAAGAACTCCCCACATGTCTTCAAAAACACCGTCTTCATGAAAAATGAACCTTCCACCGGTAAGTTCTACATGATCACCTAATATGCCGTTGCATTTTGCATCATATTCCGGATTGTGCCATTTACAACCAATTGTCCTCATATCAGATCCAAGGAAGACGTTTAACTCTTCAACGGTTTTAATTCCCAGCCATGCCATGAATTTTTCTCTGACATCATCTCTAAACCATGTATCACAAGGAACTCTGTCAGGATTTTTATGGTGACAAGTTGCCAATACTCTTTCTCTAGGTGTCATTGCTATTTTCCCCCTTTGTGTTTTCATAAAAATCTTCAATCCTCAAAAGATGTTTTGTCAACTCCGGAAGTTTTGTACTTTTTTATCATTTATGTGGTTATTTTGCATATAGTTCTTTTTCTAGTGAAAAGGTGATTTAACTTACTTAAAATTGATTCAAACAAAGAAGTCTTTTCAAGAGGTAAAGTATGGATCTTACTAAAGGTAATGAAGCAAAACAGATAATTCTGTTTTCAATCCCGCTTATGCTTGGAAACATGCTTCAGCAGTTATACAGCATCACAGATTCAATCATAGTGGGAAGGTTGTTAGGAGCTGAAGCATTGGCAGCAGTAGGTGCTACAATTCCAATTGTAAGATTGTCTATTTCTTTATTTACCGGAATTACCTTGGGAGTTTCCGTTGTAATTTCACAGTCTTTTGGAAAACACAGTGACCAAGAGGTCTTAAAGGCCATTGATTCCGGATATTGTTTCTTTATTTTGTTTTCTGTCTTATTGTCTGTTATAGGCTTTATTTTAACTCCTTATATGCTTGTCTGGATTAAAGTTCCTACAGACATTTTGCCGGATGCAATAGCTTACTTGAAAGTTACTTTTTTAGCCACATTGTTTAATGTTGGTTACAATGTTTCGAATTCTATATATAGAGGTATAGGAAATTCTACAGTACCTTTGGTTATCCTGGTTATGTCTACAGTTCTCAACATAATACTTGACTACTGTTTTGTTGGAATTTTCCACATGAGGGTTGTAGGAACAGCCTGGGCTACTTTAATGGCACAGGGAATTTCTTTTATGGTGTCCTTTGTGTATTTCCAGTTTAAATATCCTTGTTACAGAACAAGAATCCAGAAGTTGAACTGGAGTAAGGAAAGCTTGAAGAAGAGCCTCAAGATAGGAATGCCTTCAGGTTTAAAAGCTTCTATGTATTGGGGCGGATACACTGTTCTTACAGCAACAGTAAACTCTTTTGGACCTGCTACGGTTGCTGCTTTTGGTGTCGCTTCAAAGATAGATTGTTTTGTTCAGACTCCTATAGGAAGTCTGGGTAATGGTCTTTCTTCATTTGTAGGACAAAACCTTGGAGCTAATAAACCGAAAAGAATTGAGAAAGCAATAAGGGTAAGCGTTTTGTTTGGTGTAATAATTGCCCTTGTCCTTACGCTCATATTGTTTACCTTAGCCAGACCTATATTCAAAATGTTTACAGTAGATGAGGAAGTAATTGCAATTGGTGTGCAATACTTGAAAATAGTCTCCATATTCTATGTGATTTATGCTTTACAAGAAGTAATTCAAGGACTTTCTGTAGGTACCGGTAATACAATGCTGCTTTTGATTTCCACTATTACTGCAATGTGGCTGGTAAGAATTCCTGTGGCTAGAATCTTGTCTTCATTTATGGGTATAAGAGGAGTTTGGTACAGTATTCCGTCTGGATGGTTTGTGGCCATGTTCTTTACAAATTCCTACTATTTTTCAGGAAAATGGAAAAAGAAGTTTGGACAGCAAAAAATTTAAACTAATGTCAATTTATGATATGCACCCATAAAGGGTAACACATTTCTGTACCAGTGAACCCAAGAGGGTAACACTATCTACAGCACTGAAGCTGAAAAGGTAACAACAGAAGTATGACTGATACCAAGAAGGTAACACTTCTTTGTTATTGATTTG
>JAZLGI010000029.1:0-20747 GCA_045616225.1 Sphaerochaetaceae bacterium | reverse complement strand
TTTTGTAAATATTGTTGTCAGAAAGTTGCCTTTACTTTTTCAGAAATGCATTTACTCTTTCAGAATTATCAGTAAGTTGCATTTTCATTTTCACAGGTTGCATTTACAGGGTTAAAGTTGCATTTAGATTTTCATTCAACTATTATTAAAAAAGTTAACAAAAATTAACTATTGATTGTTAAGCTGTTTTATGATAACTTCTACTCATGAGTATAGAGCTTATAGGAGATGTCATTTGCGGTTTTCCTTCTCCCGGAGAAGAAAACAGAGAAGACTCTTTGGATTTTAATACATATCTCATAAAACACCGTTGTTCAACTTTTTGCCTCAGAGCCTACGGAGAGTCTATGAGTCCTGTGATAATGAATGACGACATCCTTGTCGTAGATAGATCTTTAGGTGCAATTAACGGAGACATTGTTGTTGCAGAAAACTGTGGAGATTTCACAGTAAAATATCTTCATAAGGAAGATGGTAAAATAAGTCTGGTTCCGGAAAATCCCTCCTTTAGTACAATTACAGTAAGTCAGACCACAAGATTGTTTGGTGTCGTAACTGCAATAGTAAGGAAAACCAGACAATGAAATTAATAGGGCTTGCAGATTGCAATTCTTTTTATGCCTCATGCGAAAAAGTATTCAGACCGGATTTGGCTCAAAGCCCGGTTGTTGTACTTTCCAATAATGACGGTTGTATTGTTGCTTTATCAAAAGAAGCAAAATCACTTGGTATAACCAGGGGAATTCCATATTTTAAGGTAAAAAATGATTTACTGAAAATGCATGTTGCAGTGTTTTCATCAAACTATACTCTCTATCAGGATTTATCAGACAGGATAATGGAATTTATAAAATCAAGGACAGAATCTATTGAAATCTATTCTATTGATGAATCATTTTTTCATGTTCCGGAAATGTCACTTGAAGATTACACATTGTTGGCATCAGATTTAAATAAATCAATTAAAAAGTGTATGGGAATGCCGGTATCAATAGGAATGGCAAGAACTAAAACACTTGCAAAAATTGCAAATCATTATGCGAAAAAGCACTCATCATATTATGTACTCTGCCCAAATGATGAAAAAGCCCTACTTGCAGGGACTTCCATAGATGATGTTTGGGGAATTGGGTACAGAAGCATACCAAAACTTTTCTCACATGGAATAAAAACAGCTTTGGATTTTGCATTGGCAGATGATGACTGGATTCTGAAAAATTTCTCTATATGCGGACTCAGAACTGCTCAGGAACTGAGAGGAATATCTGTAATAGAACCGGAAAATCCCACCAGACAATCTTTTTCAAGCAGTATAAGTTTTCCAAAAGGAATATCAGATTTTGATACTCTGCAAAATGCAATATCATGCCATTGTTCAACAGTATGTAACAAACTATATTCAAAAAGTCTAAAAGCTTCTGATTTTGCAATTCAGCTTATAACAGACAGATTCAAAACAAGCTATGGATATGATATAGGCACCGGACACCTTGAAGAACCTTCTTGCTATACTCCTACGGTTATGACTCTGGCCAGGAAAATATCGGAAAAGATTATACAGCCGGAAGTAGAATACAAGACAATTAGAGTTATTGCCTGGAATCTTACCCCATTTTCAGAATATCAATACTCTCTATTTGAAAAGAACAATCGTTCTAAGTCAGAAGATGCAGTATCAAAAGCGGTTTATAAAATAGGTTTGGATAAAATAAGCTGCGCAACTCAAGGAAAAACAAAAAAGAGAGATTTGGCAAACTTCCGCTATCTCTCTCCTTGCTATACTACCAAATGGAATGACCTACCTGTCGTAGGTAGGTCAGATTTAAAAATCAGATAAGTTCAAAAGTAATATTACAATTGACATTTACACTCTGCTGTCCGCTTGGTGCTTCTGTTCCGTATGCCGGTGCATCTGCAGTTGCAGCTGCCATTTCATACTTTGCCTCTGCGTTTACTCTGGTACTGAAATATGCACCTCCTTCTGAAATAGAAACAGGTTTACCAACTTGAAGGCCACATGATTCTGCATAAACAGCAGCCTTTTCGTAGGCATCTTCATAAGCTAATCTTCTTGCTTTTTCCTGAGCTTCTTTTTTATCGGAAGCTGTAAAGGAAACATTATTAAACGTAATGCCTGTTACACTTGAACCAAGCTTGTCCATAAGAGATGCAAAAGCATCTTTCTTTCTCAAGGTAACATAAATATTCTGACTCACCTGCTCCCCTGTTTTAACTTGTTTTCCGTCCTCCCAATAATAGTCTGAATAAAAAGAAAGATTTGTAGTGGAAATATCCTTATCTTCTATATCAAAACTTCTGAGGAGGTTAAGAATTTCTGCAATCTTTTTATTAGCCATTTGCTGAGCTTCTCCTGTTGTAGAAGCTGTTTCAGAAACTCCTATATTAAAAGTTACCAAGTCTGCTTCCATAACAACAGCTCCGCTTCCGGAGACTGAAATTGTAGATTTCTCAGTTAAATTGGAATTGTTTACAGTTGAACATGACACCAGTAAAAGTAAACCGGCTACAATAAGAAAAATTGTTTTTTTCATAGTTTTATTCCCCTTTGTTTTAGATAAGCATAAGCACACATCAGCATAATACCGTTGTCCATTTTTCCATTACCTATGCCACTTAAAACTTCTTCTTCAGGCATTATGAAGACATCTATGTCTTCCAAGTCGTCCCAATCAAATTTGCCACTATTTTCCAGCTTTTCTGCCGTAAAAATGAATAATCTGTTTTTCATGAAAGCAGAATTAGGGCTAATGTCTGCAATAAGTTTCAGCTCGTTTGAAACCAAACCTGTTTCTTCCAAAAGTTCCCTTTTTGCTGCCTCTTCGGCAGTCTCGCCTTCCTCAACAAGACCTCCCGGAAACTCCAAACAAATACTGTTACTTCCCTGTCTGAATTGTCGTTCCATAACAAAGTATTTCCTACCGTTTGCTCCGGTAACGACCGGAATAATATTTACCCATTGTTTTGCATCTATCTCAACAAAAGAAAACGCCTTACCTTTTCTGCTTTTCTTTGTTGAAGAACAAACATCAAATATTGGAGTTTTCAGAAGTGTTGAAGACTTATCACAGTCCCATAACAGATGAGATTCATCCGGTAACTCAGAGTAACAAGGAAAAGTTTTTTCTGTTACTTTTGTCATTTCTTTCTGGAAGGGCAATCCTCTGTACAGGTAGCACATGATGACGGAGAACATCCCTCATCTTTAGGAACATAAATTACCCCTTCCGTAGGCTGGGTTGATTTATGTATAAATTCAGCAATTTGGAAGAAAACTTTTGCAGATTCAGACTCAGGGTTCTTAGCTATCCAGTTAAGTCCGCTGTCTTCACTCTGTCCAAGTTCTACTTCCATTGGAATTCCTCCGAGGAACGGAACTTTTTCTTCCATGCAGAGATTCTTACCGCCGTCTTTACCAAAAATGCTTATTTCCTTGTTACAATCAGGACATCTGAGGTAGCTCATGTTTTCAATTAAGCCAATGATACGGATATCAAGTTGTCTGGCAAATGAAATACTTCTTCTTGCATCAAGGATTGCGACTTGCTGTGGAGTAGAAACCAAAACAGTTCCCGTTAAGTCCTGAATGGTCTGACAAATGGTTAGCTGCTCATCACCTGTTCCCGGTGGAGAGTCAATAAGAAGATAATCCAAAGTACCCCATTGGACATCTGCTAAAAACTGCTTTATAACGCCAATCTTCATTGGACCTCTGAAAATGATAGCCTCGCCTGGATCTTTTAGAGCAAAACTTAAGCTTATTGCTTTAATTCCGTTTGCAGAAACAACAGGAAGAATGTCTCCGTCCTCTGTTGCACTTAGGCTATCCCCTTCACATCCAAGCATCTTTGCAATGTTTGGTCCGTGAATATCGGTGTCAAGAATTCCTACAGAATATCCCTGTTTTACGAGTGCATTGGCAAGATTTACAGTTACTGTAGTCTTACCTACTCCGCCCTTACCGCTCATGACAAGAATCTTGCGTCCGATTTTGTTCATGTTGTTAATTATTTTTTCGTCTTGTGTCATAGCCTTAAAATAACCACTTAAGCATAAATAAGCAAGTTCATCACATCGCGACACCTTGTTCTTATTTTTTCAAAGATGTAATATTAACATGAATAATTAGGGCAACCTAAAAATCAAATATAAGTTCCCCTGATGGGGACATAATAAAAATGGGAGTGTTGTATGTACTGTGTAGCGCAACTACCAACTGAAATGCTTAAATCTCAAATGTCCAACGGACTTATTCTGATGGTTCTAGGCATGGCAATTGTATTTGTGTTCCTTACAATCCTTGTTTTCACAACATTGACTGTGTCCAAGGTTGTAAAGAAATTCGAATCCAAAGCTCCAAAAGCAGCTTTGGCAGCTCCGGCACCTGTTGTAGCTCCTGCGGTCTCTTCAAATGACGCAGAAGTAGCAATAGCAATAGCCGCAGCAATGGCAAAAAAGAACTGACAGGGAGGTTTAAAATGACAAAGAAAGTTAATTTCATGTGTACTGCTTTCAGAGACGGCTTCCAGTCCGTTTACGGAGCAAGAGTTTTTACAAAGGATTTCATGCCGGCAGTTGATGCAGCACGCAAGGCAGGTATTACACACTTTGAAGCAGGTGGTGGAGCACGTTTCCAGGCTCTTTATTTCTACAGCAATGATGATGCATTTGAAATGATGGACGAATTCAGAAGAGTTGCCGGTCCGGATGCAAATCTTCAGACACTTTCAAGAGGTGTAAACGTTGTAGGTCTTGATTCACAGCCAAGAGACATTATCAAACTTCATGCAGACATGTTTGCAAAGCATGGAATGTCAACAATCAGAAACTTTGATGCTCTTAATGATGTCAACAACCTTATTGACAGCGGAAAGGCAATTCATGACGCAGGACTCAAACATGAAATTACAGTTACAATGATGAGTCTTCCTCCAAAAACAAAGGGCGCTCATGATCCTGATTTCTACGAAGGTGTTCTCCGTGGAATTCTTGATGCCGGTATCCCATTTGACAGCCTTTGTTTCAAGGATGCTTCAGGTACATCTACTCCAGCAGTTGTTTACGAGACTGTTAAGAGAGCAAGAAAGCTTCTCGGAAAGGATATTACAATTGTCATGCACAGCCACGACACAGCAGGTTGCTGTATTCAGCAGTACATGAGTGCTCTTGAAGCAGGTGCAAACCAGGTAGACCTTTCAATGCAGCCGGTTTCAGGCGGTACTTGTCAGCCTGACATCATTACAATGTGGCATGCTCTCCGTGGCACAGAGTATGATCTTGGTGTAGATATTCACGCTATTCAGAAAGCAGAAGATGTCTTTAAAGAATGTATGAAAGATTACTTCCTGCCACCAGAAGCAACAACAGTCAATCCTAACATTCCGTTCTTCCCTCTCCCAGGTGGAGCTCTTACAGCCAACACACAGATGCTCAGAGATAACGGACTCATGGACAGATATCCTGAAATTGTTGAAGCTATGGGCGAGACAGTTGCAAAGGGCGGTTTCGGAACATCAGTTACTCCTGTTTCACAGTTCTATTTCCAGCAGGCATTCAACAACGTAATCTACGGACCTTGGAAAAAGATTGCAGAAGGTTACGGAAAGATGGTTCTTGGTTACTTTGGAAAGACTCCTGTTGCTCCGGATCCGGAAGTTGTAAAGATTGCAGCAGAACAGCTTAAGATGGAACCTACAACAAAGAAAGTCGTTGATATCAATGATGCAGATCCTAAGAAGGGCCGTGAAGCAGCTATCAAGATGCTCAAAGACAACGGAATTGAAGAAACAGAAGAAAATATCTTCATTGCAGCTTCATGTAAAGAGAAAGGAATCCTCTATCTCACAGGCAAGAGTAAAGTCAATGGTGTCAGAAAGGCCGATCCTGCTGAAGCAGAAGCAAAGAAGAACGGTGAATACACAGTCACAGTCAACGGAAAAGCTTACGGCGTAAAGCTTGGCAAAGACAGTGCAACAGTAAACGGAGTATCTTATCCTCTCAACGTTGCTCTTGGTCTCAATGCAGCAGCACTTGCAGCTCCTGCAGCACACACAGCAGCACCGGCAGTCGCAGGTGGTGCAGCAGTTGTTAAAGCTCCAATGCCGGGTCTCATTCTCAGAACAGAAGTCAAAGTAGGACAGAAAGTTAAGAAGAATCAGGTTCTCGTGGTTATGGAAGCTATGAAGATGGAGAACGAAATCTATGCTCCATGTGACGGTGAAATAACAGAAATCAAAGTAAATAACGGCGACCAGCTCAATGCAGATGATGTAATTCTCACAATCGGTGGTGGTGCAGTTCCTGCAGCAGCTCCTGTACAGGCAGCTCCGGCTTCTGCTCCTGCAGCAGCTCCTGTTGCTGGTGGTACAGCAGTTAAGGCTCCAATGCCGGGTCTCGTACTCCGCATTGAAGTTAAGGAAGGTCAGGCAGTAAAGAAGAACCAGCTTCTTCTTGTTATGGAAGCTATGAAGATGGAAAATGAAATCTATGCTCCATGTGATGGAACAGTTGCAAAGATTGCAGTCTCACAGGGACAGCAGCTTTCAGCAGATGATCTTCTTGTTTCATTGGCTTGAGGAGGGATGTAATGGGACAGTATTTACTTAACCTCTGGGAGACAACAGGACTTTACGGTTTCTTTGGTCTCGCAGGTGCTGACTCAGGTTTTGGTTGGGGCAACGCAGTAATGATCTGCGTTGGTCTTCTTCTCTTCTACCTTGCTATCAAGAAAGGTTTTGAGCCTCTCCTTCTCATCCCTATTGGAATGGGTTGTGTTCTTTCAAATATTCCTTTTGCATACATTGCAGCTCAGGATACAGCACTTCTTGCTCTTGATCCTAATGCTCAGGGTGCAACAGGTTTTATCAAGATATTGTTTGATTCAGGTATTCAGAGTGGTCTCTTCCCAATTCTCATCTTCATGGGTGTTGGTGCAATGACAGACTTCGGACCTCTTATTGCAAACCCAAAGACACTCCTTCTTGGTGCAGCAGCTCAGTTTGGAATCTTTGCAGCTCTTATTGGAGCACTTGCTTTAAGTTTTATTCCGGGCATTAACTTTGACCTCCATGCAGCAGCATCAATTGGTATTATTGGTGGAGCTGACGGACCTACTGCAATTTATGTAACAACAAGACTTGCTTCTGACATGCTTGGACCTATTGCAGTTGCAGCTTATTCTTACATGGCTCTTGTTCCTGTTATTCAGCCACCTATCATGAAGGCTCTTACAACAGAAGAAGAAAGAAAGATTAAGATGCAGCAGCTCAGACCTGTTTCAAAGACAGAAAAGATTATTTTCCCTATCTCTGTTCTTTTGGTTTGTGCATGTCTTCTTCCAAGTGCAACACCTCTTATCGGAGGACTCATGTTCGGTAACCTTCTCAAAGAAAGCGGAGTTACAAACAGACTTTCAGATACAGCAAGTAACGCTATGATGAATATCGTTACAATCTGTCTTGGTCTTTCTGTTGGTTCAAAGATGGAAGCAAATCACTTCCTCAACCTCAACACACTTGGAATTCTTCTTCTTGGAGCCGTAGCTTTCAGTCTTGGAACAGCAATGGGTGTCTTAATTGCAAAGCTCATGAACAAGTTAGATCCAAAGCATCCTGTAAACCCACTTATTGGTTCCGCAGGTGTTTCTGCTGTTCCTATGGCAGCCCGTGTATCTTCAAAGGTTGGTCAGGAAGCAGATCCTCAGAACTTCCTTCTCATGCATGCTATGGGACCAAACGTATCCGGTGTTATTGGTTCTGCTGTTGCAGCAGGTGTTCTTCTTGCCTGTGTTCCGGTTATGGAACCTCTCATCAACGGACTCAGACCTGCAGCTGCATTGCTTTGATTCATTGGTTAAAAAGAAACGCTCCGGCTTCTCCGGAGCGTTTTTTTTAACAAAAAACAAGAATCAAATTTCTATTTCAATTTTTTTATTAAACTGAATTTGTCTTAACTCAACTCCTGCCGCCTGCAGCATTCTAAGAGATGCTTTGACTTCGTTTGAATCAGGATACTTATTTTCTTTGTATACAACTGTCTTGATACCGCTTTGAATTATTGCTTTTGCACATTCATTGCAAGGAAAGAGTCTTACATAAAGAGTACATCCTTTCAAATCTCTGGAGATACTATTTAGAATAGCATTAAGTTCTGCATGACAGACATAAGGATACTTGGTATCAAGAGTATTTCCCTCTCTTTCCCAAGGGAGTTCTTCATCACTGCAACCAATAGGAAAACCGTTATAACCTGTTCCTACTATCTTCTTGTCTGCATTCACTATGCAAGCTCCGACCTGAGTATTAGGATCTTTACTTCTGAGAGAAGAAAGAACTGCAACAGCCATAAAATATTCATCCCATGAAATAAAATCTTCACGTTTTCCCATATTGACTCCTTTTTTGATAAAAAAACAGACCATGTTTTGCCATGGTCTGTCTGTATAATGTTTTAGTTCTTGGCAGCCTTGAGATTTGCTTCAAGAGTGTCAAGAAGCTGTGCAAGTTCTTTTGGAAGATGATCACCAAACTGCGGATAGTAGTTATTGCGGATGTCATCACATTCCTTAAGCCATCCATCAACATCAACTTTAAGGAGCTCTGCCATATCTGCTTCTGAAACGCCTTCCGGACGATCAATTGCATCAACTGTAGGCATAATTCCAATAGGTGTATCAACAGTCTTGGCAACACCGTCACAGCACTCGAAAATCCACTTGAGAACACGGCTGTTATCACCGTATCCTGGCCAGAGCCACTTGCCTTCTGCTGTCTTTCTGAACCAGTTGACATAGAAAATCTTAGGAAGAAGACTCTGATCTTTAGCAGCCTTACCTACATCAAGCCAGTGCTGGAAATAGTCACCTGCGTTGTAACCGATAAACGGCTTCATTGCCATAGGGTCACGTCTGATTCCTGATGCAACATCAAGTGTAGCAGCTGTAACTTCTGAACCTACGATTGAACCAAGGAATGTACCATGTGTCCAGTTTCTTGCCATGTGTACCAATGGAATAGTTGAAGGACGTCTGCCACCAAAGAGAATAGCTGAAACAGGAACTCCGTGTGGATCTTCCCATTCCTTTGCAAGTGTAGGACACTGTGCTGCAGGAGCTGTGAATCTTGAATTAGGATGAGCAGCAGGAGCCTGTTCCTTATTTGTCTTGTCCTGAACCCATTCATTTCCGTGCCAGTCAATCAACTTGCCAGGAGCATCATAACCAATTCCTTCCCACCATACATCTCCGTCTTCTGTGAGACCAACGTTTGTAAAGATTGTATTCTTAGAAGCTGCTGCAAGAGCATTGTAGTTGCTCTTTGCAGATGTTCCAGGTGCAACACCAAAGAAACCTGCTTCAACTGCCATAGCGTAAAGTCTTCCGTCTGAGCCGTATCTGAGCCAAGCAATATCATCAGAAAGTGTTTCAACCTTCCAACCTTCAATTGTAGGAATGAGCATAGCAAGGTTTGTCTTTCCGCAGGCACTTGGGAATGCTGCTGTAATATAGCGAACCTTTCCTTCCGGATTTGTAAGCTTAAGAATGAGCATATGCTCTGCAAGCCAACCTTCATCTCTTGCAAGAACTGTAGCAATTCTGAGAGCAAGACACTTCTTTCCAAGAAGGGCATTTCCACCATAACCGGAACCAAATGACCAGATTTCTCTTGATTCTGGGAAATGAGCAATATATTTGTGATCCATATCTGCACATGGCCAAATACCGTTATCGCTTTCTCCGTTTGCAAGAGGCTTACCTACACTGTGGTAACATGGTACGAAGTATCCGTCTGTTCCAAGCTGTTTGATAACTGCATCACCAACTCTTGTCATGATGATCATGTTACATACAACGTATTCACTATCTGTAATCTCAACACCAATTTTTGAGAATTCTGAACCTACAGGACCCATAGAGAAAGGAATAATGTACATTGTACGACCCTTCATACATCCTTTATAAAGGTCAGTCATTGTCTTCTTGAGCTCAACAGGATCAATCCAGTTATTGGTTGGACCTGCTCCTTCTTTTGTTGCAGAAGCAATGTAAGTTCTCTTTTCAACACGTGCAACGTCTGATGGATCAGAACGGAAAAGAACACTACCTGGCTTCTTGTCCGGGTTAAGGCGTGTTGCAAGACCGCTTTCTACCATTCCGTCAATAAGAGAATCATACTCTTCTTTGGAACCGTTGCAGAGATAAATCTTGTCAGGAGTGGTAAGAGCTGCAAAGTCTTCAATCCACTTCTTGAGTTGTGCATGTTTAAGTTCACTGACTGTCATGTGTATCTCCTTATGGGGCAAAAGCCCCTAATATCCTTATTATAATTTATAACATTTCAACTGTGTTTACAATACGCCCGATAAAAAGGGCAATCAAATATTTTTCACGGCAGAACTCATTTTTACAAGCGCATTTTCTATATGTTGAATGTCTGAAGCAAAGTTAAATCTTACAAAATCTGCGTATTGGTCTCCAAACCAAGGACCTCCGTTTACCAGTATTCCGGCTTTCTTTCCGAAGAATTCAACCAAAGGCTCATCTTCCGGAAGTTTTTTCCTCACTTCTGAACAATCCATAAAACCTATGAAAGATGCCTGTGGTTTTATGAACTTTATTTCAGGGCAGTTTTGTTTTAGCCAAGAGTCAATGAAATCTGCATTATGTTTGAGGGTTTCTGTAAGTTCAATTATCCAATCATAACCGTGTTCATAACCGGCTTTGGAGGCAATTGTACTCAAAAGAGACGGGTTCTCTAAAAACAATTGTTCTCTTCTGAATTCAAATTTTTTCTTTAACTCTTCATTTGAAAAAAGTGTCATTGAAAAGTGTTCACCGGCTATGTTGAAAGTTTTGCTGGGAGCCATGAAAGTAACACAATCTACTCCTACTTTTCCGGCAATTACATCAAACGGAATATGATTCTCTCCAGGGTAAATCAAATCACAATGAATCTCATCACAAAGAACGACAATTTCATGGGCTTTGCAAATTTCTGCTACTTTTACCAGGTCTTTCTCAGTAAAAATCAAACCTGAAGGATTATGAGGAGAACAGAACATCATAATTTTCTTCCCCGGTTCTGAAACTATTTTTTCAAGCAAATTAAAGTCAAGGGAAAAACTTAAATCCTGTCTGTTGTACTTTAGCTCCCAATCAAGAAATTTTCTGTTATGGTTTTGACATATTGTCCTGAAAGGTCTGTATGTAGGACTTGGCACAATGATATCTCCCTCAAGACAATCAACCATAATTGCGATGGAATTCAAAATGCCAAAGGAAGGAACAGCAAGGTTCATATTGGGTTCAAAGTTATGACGCTTCTTACACCAATAAGAGAAAGCATCCTTAACGTCAACTGTATGATATCCGTAAACACCAAGGTCTATCTGTTTTGCAAGCGCTTTTTCAATTTCTTCAGGGGATGCAAAATCCATGTCAGCGACCCAAAAAGGCAGTGCATTTTCATTACCGCATGTTTCCTTAATAATTTTCTTGGAATACTTAACACATTCCGTTCCTGTTCTATCTACAAAACGCATTTTTCACTCCTTGATAACAGTAGTTATACAGTCTTTGCAATAAGCTTTAAAATGATTTGAATTCTGAGTAAGGTGATACACATTATCCCTACTGCAATTCTTACAATCCAATCCCAGTCCATGATGTCGCAGGCAAACCCTGCTTATAAAAACAGGCAGTTTAAAATTCTTCCCCACATGGGTAAATTTTGTGTTTTCATTTAGCTCAAAACTGCCAATAAGATTTGGAATCTCACTTTTTAAAAGAGCATAAGAGAAGGAGTTCTCCGTGTACATGAAAACATCTGCAAAAACTCTGATTTCTGGATTTTTCTTTGCCCATCTCACCTGGGCAATATTATTTAGTCCAACAAAAATTGACGGGTTCTCCTTGGTTATTATATCAATTTTTGAAAAATACTCATCTTCTTCAAATATTAGAGGATTAAGGCAGATATACTTGTTTGAATTCACTTCTTTAATTTGATCCCACAAACCCAGCAATGCCCTGTCCGGCAATTTTTCATTAAAGGATTCAGGAGAATCAGGAATGGAGAACTGTTCAAAACGCTTATCAAGTAAAGAATAAAACAAACGTCTTATTTCCTTTAATCTTGAGAGAGGTACAAAAGGTTTTTCATAACCGCTTGAATTTGTTATTTTCAATTTTCCACAGGTAAACAGGCTCTTATCACTTGATGTAAAGACCTTGGAAAAAACGGAGTTTATATCTGATTCATTTCTTGCACTTTGAACATCAATAGAATACTCTTCACCGTTAAGTAGTATAGATTGTTTTCTCAGTTCAATTTCAATATCTGTTTCCTTGGCAAACAAGGGAAGATTCTCATTAAGTTTCTCGCAGTTTAGGTTATGTCTTGAAGTACACCAGACTGTTGTTCCCTGCTTTGGTTTTGTCTTGAAAGAAGCAGTAGGGAAATCTATCTCAACAGTTTCTCCCGCAGAAACATAAGACCTTGAATTGTTTGGATTGTTAAAAGAAAAACCTGCACTTTCTTTTCCTGAGATAACAAGCAAACCATCTCTTAATGCCACCGGTTTTGTAAATGTTACCTCTGCTCTCCTATTAAGAATGCGTCTGATGCTTCCTACAGGAAAACCTCTGTGCGACGGATAATCAGAACAGACAAGATTATCAAGAGCCGTAGCTACAGTACCTTTGAGATTAAAAAACCCTTTTGTTGTTTCTCTTGAAAAAGAAGCCTGCATTGCCTCCTTTGCAAGAATGACAGTTGAATCTGTTTCTTTTAAACCGTCAAGAAGCAATCTGTAATACCTGGCTGTCCAATAGCAATACTCAGGACCTTTCATTCTTCCTTCTATTTTGACAGAATCAATTCCGGCATCCTGTAGTTTGCATATATCAGATCCAAGCAAGAAATCCTTCATGGAAAAACACCAGTTCTCAGAACCAGTCTCCTTGCAGGAAAACCAAGTTCTGCAGATTTGAGCGCATTCCCCACAGTTCGCACTTCTGCCGGTTATTTGCTGGCTTGCCATACAAAGTCCTGAGAAACCATAACAAAGGGCTCCGTGAATAAAGACTTTTAGTTCTACATCAGGACAGGCTTCTCTTATTTTGACAATTTCTTCGTAGCTTAACTCACGGGCTAATACAACTCTTGAGAAGCCCAAATCTTTAAGTTCTTTTACTCCTTCTACAGTATGAACTGCAAGTTGTGTGGAAGCATGTAGTTTAAGTCCTGGAAAATAATCTTTTATGAGAGAAGCGACACCCAAATCCTGAACAATAATTCCATTAGGCTCAATATAGTCCAAGATTCTCAGAAGTCCGTAAAGTTTACCAATCTTATCATCAGAAACAAGAGTATTAACAGTAAGATAGAACTTTTTGTTTTCCCTTAAGCAATACTCCTTAAGTTTCCTTAAGTCTTCAAAAGAGAAATTGACAGCCCCCTTTCTGGCGGAAAACTGTCTGGCTCCAAGATAAACAGCATCTGCCCCACCCTTAAATGCATACAAGGCACATTGTAAACTTCCGGCAGGGACGTCAAGTTCTGTCCTGAACATTCTGACCTTCTTGTAATATAAGATAAGGACAGTTTAATGCAATAAAGCAAATACTCTCAAGACAGTTTTGGTTTACTGAATCTTTCGTGAGTTGTTTTACTTTCCGGAGTTTCTACAATATCTCCGCTCTGAGTCAATGCCCACTTTGTAATAGAAGGACCGAATAACTCATAAATCAAAACAGCAAACAAAGTTATATTCCTTATAAGAACGCCTTCAAAACCGCCCAAGATAGTGGCCTGAGCACTCATTCCCAAAGCTACGCCGGCTTGAGGAAAAAGAGTATAACCAAGATACTTCTTGGTCATGGAATTACAACCTGTAAGAGCTGCAGTCTCTCTGGCTCCTAAGTACTTTCCAAGAGATCTGAAGACAATGTAAACAACACCGATTACAACAACAATCCAGCTCCTGAAGACGGACAATTCCAACTCTGCACCGCTTAATACAAAGAAAAGACAATTCAGTGGGCTTGTCCACTTGTCTGATCTTTCCATTATATCATTAGATCTTGGACAGCAGTTGCACAGAATGGTCCCAAGCATCATACAAACTAAAAGTGAAGAAAAGGATACAGTTACAGCTCCTATGCTAAATTTAAGAGAACTTAATGCAATTGTCAGAAAAACAAAGGCAATTGTAAGATTAAGTCTGTTTGTATTTGAGTAAAACAATTCTTCCAGCTTTGTAAGAACAAGACCCAGAATAAAACCTAAGAGCAGAGATGCTATTATCTCAATTAAAGGATTGATTAAAACACCTACTATGCTTATAGAACTTGTAATAAGTGCCTGAGCTACACCAAAAGATACTGCAAAAGCAACAAGACCCACGGCATCATCAAGAGCTACAATAGGCAAAAGCAAATCTGTAAGTTTTCCCTTTGCTTTATACTGTCTTACAACCATGAGTGTTGCAGCCGGAGCCGTTGCCGTGGCAATTGCCCCAAGTGTAATTGCAGCAGGAAGAGTCAATACACTGTCACCTACAATAAAATGAACAATAATCAAAGCAACATCTACAAAAATCATTGCAATTACAGCCTGAAAGATTCCTATGAAAGTTGCCTGTTTTCCAATTCCTTTAAGATGAGAAAGCTTAAACTCATTTCCAATGGAGAAAGCTATGAAACCTAAGGCTACTGTAGGAATTATTTCAAGCTTCTTGAGTTCTTCCATTGTGTTAAAGCCAAATCCTGAAATATTCAAACGTCCCAGACAGTAAGGTCCCAGAAGAAGACCTGTAACAAGATATACAGTGACATCAGGAAAATTCAAACCAAATTTCTTAAATAGACGTGTCATTAAAAGCCCGCAAGCAAGGGCAATGGCAATAGAAAGTAATTGTTGCATATACAAATTCACTCCAAATTGAGAATTATCCACTAAAGTAAAAAAGTGTCCAGTACCCAAAGACAAAGAAAAATTTAATAAAAATTTAAAAAAAGTAAATAAAAACATTGCGTAAAACCTCTACATGATATATGTTTGAGCCAATCTGCAAAACGATACGCTTGCCGTTCGCCCGCAGGGGATGAATTGTAATTTTTTTGAAGGGGTTAAGCTCTGCGATGGAAAACGAAAAGTCCTTAAGAGCGTCGGTACCAGGAACCGGTCGTTCTGTCATTGTCGCTGTTGCAGTTATCATCTGCACACTAATTCTGTCCTCGTTTCTTCCGGATTTCTCAAACTCAGAAAGTTTTGGAATTTTCTCTGTTATTCCGGCTGTCTTCTTAATAGTCTACATTTTTGCAACAAAGAGAATTTTGGAAGCCTTAATTCTGGCATCTCTAATGGGATTTATCCTTGTAAGTCCATCCGGAAGTGTAGAATTGTTTTCTGAAAGCCTCACAAGCGTAATGATGAGTGAAAACATTGCTTTTCTCATGATTGTTTGCGGTCTTATGGGAAGCATTATTGCACTCGTAGAAAAAGCCGGCGGAGCATTTGCCTTTGGAATGTGGGTAGCAAAAAAAGCAAAGACTAAAAATTCAGTAATGATTTGGACTTGGCTTTTGGGAATCATCATCTTCCTTGATGACTATCTTAACGCACTTGTAATAGGTTCTTGTATGGCACCTCTTACAGATAAGCATAAGAGTCCAAGAGAATTCCTGTCTTTTATTGTAGACTCAACCGCTGCTCCTGCATGTGTTCTCATTCCAATCTCAACTTGGGGAGTTTTCTGCGGTAGCTTAATGGAAGCTAACAACTGGGCTCCGGCAGGACAGGGACTTGCATACTTTATAAAAACCATTCCGTTTAATTTCTATGCCTGGGTTGGTATCTTTATTGTGCCTTTCTTCATTTACAGAATAATCAAACCTTTTGGACCTATGAAAGAAGCAGAAGAAAGAGTCGCCAACGGAGGCCCTATTTGCCCTCCTGGTTCAGAAAAGATTGATATGCGTGGCGGAAAGGCAATGGAAATTCCTGATAATCCAAAAATCATGAATTTCTTTATCCCTATTCTTTCCCTTGTTGTATTCACAATGATTCCTGCTTTAAAAGCACGTGACATTGGCTCTCTTGACATGTCTCTTGGAGTTTTCTGCACTTTGGCAGTTTGTTTCGTTCTCTATGTAGCTCAAGGAGTAATGACAGCTTATGAATTCTGGGATTGCTGTGTTCAGGGAATCAAGAATATGATTAACTCCATTCTTCTCATGATTCTTGCCTTCCTGTTTGCAGAAGTGAATTCACAAATTGGTTTCACTTATTACATGATTCATACTGCAGAAGCCATTATGACACCACAGCTCATGCCTCTTATTATCTTCATAATTCTTTCAATCACAGAATTCATTACAGGTACAAACTGGGGAATGTATGTTATAGCCCTTCCTATTGTAATTCCATTGGCACAGAACCTTGGAGTTAATGTTGCACTTGCCGTATCTGCTGTTATAAGTGCAGGAGTATTTGGTTCACATATTTGTTTTTACAGTGATGCAACAGTTATCACATCTGCAGCAACAGGATGTGATAATTTTGCCCACGCAAAAACTCAGGTTCCTTACGGATTACTTGCTGCTGCAATAACCATGGTTATGTATCTGATAGCAGGTTTTATATTTTAAGCACATATGATGCAATTCCCAAATAAATAAGAAGGGAAAGAGCATCTACAATAGTTGTCAAGAATGGGCTGGACATGACCGCAGGGTCGCAGCCCAATCTTTTAGCCAAAAGAGGCAAAAGACAACCCATAACCTTTGCCATGATAACTGTAACTATCATAGAAAGACTTACAACTAATGCAACTGTTATAGTAATGTCACTGTTTCCTAAAAGAATTCTTTCAACAAGTATGAGTTTTCCAAAACAGGCAACCCCAAGGACAACACCGCAAAGAATAGAGGTCATTGTTTCTTTAAACAAAACTCTAAATGTATCCTCATAGCCTATCTCCCCAAGAGACAGAGCTCTTATTACCGTTACAGAAGACTGAGAACCGGAGTTTCCTCCTGTTCCCATGAGCATTGGAATAAATGCTACAAGTACTACCTGAACGGCAAGTGCGTTTTCAAAATGACTTATAATCATTCCTGTAAACGTTGCTGAAATCATAAGAATCAATAACCAAGGAATTCTGTGGAGGAACAATCTGAACGGACTTGATCTCAGATATGTCTGGTCTGTAGGAGTTACACCTGAGAGTTTTTCAAAGTCCTCTGTAGTCTCTTCTTCCATGACATCCATAGCATCATCAAATGTTACAATACCTACCAGTCTTCCTTCGTTATCCACTACAGGAAGGGCAAGGAAGTTGTATTTTGAGAACATTCTGGCAACTTCTTCCTGGTCTGTATGGGTATTTACAAATATAGGATTGTCTTCCATCAATGTAGAAACCGGCATTTCTTGGTCTTTAGCAAGAAGGAGGTCTTTTGCAGAAACCAAACCCTCAAGATGCCTGTTCTTAGTAACATAGACAGTGTAAATAGTCTCTTTATTTACTCCATAATCTCTGATTTTATCAAAAGCCTCACGTATTGTTGTTTCCGGAGTAACATAGACGTACTCAACAGTCATTATAGAACCTGCTGAGTTTTCCGGATATCTGAGAATATCATTGATATTCTTTCTCATTTCCGGTTTTGCCTGTCCCAAGATTCTGCTTACTACATTGGCAGGCATTTCCTCAACAATATCAACAGCGTCATCAACATAGAGTCTGTCAATAACCTGTTGAAGTTCTTTATCAGAAAAGCCTCTTATGAGTAATTCCTGAATTTCAGGATCCATTTCAATAAATGTTTCAGCTGCAGCGTCTTTATTGAGCAACCTAAAAAGAACCAGCAGTTCTTTCTCATCTACTTCATCAAAGACTGTTGCAATGTCAGAAGGGTTCATTGTCAGCAAAATTTCTTTTACGGCTGAATACTTATGTCCTTCAATTAATGTTTTGAGTGTGTTCTCAATGCGAAAATCCTGCATTGCCATACAATATTCTCCCTGATCTTTGGAAAGTCAGAGTTGGAAGAAGCATTATACAGACTTGAGAATGGTTGTTAGGAGGAAAGATTGCCCATACCTAGAACCAGGGTCTGTCTTAGTGCCGCCATTACTTCCAGCGTCCATGACAATTCCTCCTTATACTTGAAATTAAGGAACAAAAAAGCTCCACAAAAAGAATATTTATCCTTTATAATTATGTCAACGGCTATCATTAGGAAAGAGGAAATAAAAATGGATTTTTACCAGATGGCAAAAGCAAGGTTCTCAGTACGGCAATTTGACGGAAGAAGAGTAAAGAAAAACAGATTAAACGCTATCCTTGAAGCAGGAAGAATTGCTCCTACTGCAAAAAACTCACAGCCACAGGTAATCTATGTTTTGGAATCAGATGAAGCTATAGAAAAGATTAATTCTGCAAGTCCATGCATATACGGTTCAAAAACAGTTCTCCTAATTTGTTATGACAAAAACAGAGTTTGCAAGAATCCAAATGATCCCAACGGTAACTTTGGGCAGATAGACTGCTCAATAGTAATGACCCATATTCTCCTTGAAGCACAAAACCAAGGAGTGAATTCTTGCATAGTAGGTTACTTTGATTCAAACAAAATCAGGGAAAGTTTTAATCTTCCTGACAACATAGTACCGGTACTGCTTCTTCCTCTTGGTTATGCCAAGGAAGGAACAATTCCAAGCGAATATCACTCAAGTATCTTGGAAGAAAATTTAACAATCGTAAAGCTTTAATGCTTTCAAAAAAAAGGTCTTTATAAAATCTCTATTTCATTTTTGATTTCAGAAACAAAACATATCTGTGATTTTATATAATCTAAACTCATATTTTGATTTTAATCAGCATTTCATTTCCTTTTCTCAAACGGCAAGCTATTTTGCAAACTACGTTCACTGAAAAAGAATTTCCAAGTATTGATCCAGACGTTCACATACATAGCTTGCAATCAGGTTTTCCATGGCTTTGATGTTATGTTTTGTATGATACTCATCAAATGCTTTGTAGTAGGCAAGTCTGTCTGTAAACTTAATATCAATTGGAGGATATCCTGCCTTCATTAATTCAAGATTGATAAGCAGTCTTCCGGTTCTTCCGTTGCCGTCAATGAACGGATGGATACCTTCAAATTCAATGTGAAATCGTGCAAGCTTTGTAATTATGTTTTCCGTGTTCTGATTATAGTCAATAATCAGTTGTTCCATTTTGCTTTGAATAAGGTACGGCTGTGCCGGAACCTGTTTTGCTCCCAGAATTCTTACCGGAATTCTTCTGTAAGTACCCTTGTTTTCTTGGTCAAAAGATAAAACAAGACTGTGGATTTGCTTAATGTTCCATTCTGATAGTTCTGCTTTTTGTGAAACAAGATTACAGACAAAACTGAAAGCTTCTTTATGGCCAATTACTTCCAGATGATCTTTCAGAGGCTTTTTATCTATCGTTATTCCTTGAAGAACCAAAGCGGTTTCCTGTAAGGTCAGTGTGTTGCCTTCAATGGCATTAGTGTTATAAGTAAATTCAACTGAAAATTCTTCTTGAATTCTTTCCAGCTCTCCTTTGGTGAGAGGTCTTTTGGTATCTAACAGTTTTTTCTTATTCTCTATCTGCTCCAGTAAGCTGATTGTTGTTTTATACCTGCCATCCTGAGGTTTTATTGCATTAAAGGGTATTTTCCATGTTTTGCCCTCAAGAATAGCACCGTGAATTTTGCCTTCGCTACAAAGAACTCTTACCCTACGGTCTGAAATACCCCATTTTTCTGCTACATCCTTTACTGAAATATACATATAAGCCTCCGTCAGTGCGGAATAATACCCACTTACGGAATAATACTAATGCAACTACCGGAATAATACAAGTACCGACAAGTGCCCTCTAACGGGGATTTGCGTAAGTTTTCAATTTTTACGAACGGGGATTTGCGTAAGTTTTCTATTTTCACGATTCAACATGTTGCTTGCATGCAGTACATAGAATGCGGAAAAGCGGGCTGTTTTTGAGGGTTCAACCCGCATTTGAACTGGTTTTAAAGGCTGGGAATACCAAAATAGCACAATTTTATGGCAGAACTGTGGCAAATTTGACTTCTGAAAGCTGATTATTATTGGGAAAAAGTAAAAAATGCGGGTGGAAAGGTGGTTTTTACCAGTTTCTTGATTATTCCGCCGGAATAGAACCGGTGCTCCGCAAAGAGCACCGATAGCGATTCCGCCAATCAGCACCACTTCTTTGGGGCTGTTTTCTCTGAGTTTCCTAATTGTGTCACTGTTAAGCATTATCTTTACCTCCGTCATTCTGCTTTTTGTAATAATCTGCACCTCTCAACCGACCTTTTGCTGTTTGAGCTTTGAGTTGCAATTCGCTGACATAGCTTTCATCTTGATTGGAAGAAAGAATGGCTTTAATGTTATGGTATCTGGGGCTGCGAACAGTCTTTAGGGCAAGTTCCGCTGCTTTTTCCAAACGCTCTGGTGTGTAGGAATTCGAGAGCCTTAGGATTGCAAGGGCTGAATTGAAACCCTGTTCAGGTACTGTCCGGGAGTCCAAGATTGGTTGTTTTACTCCGGCAGGCATTAATCCTGTATGATAATGTTCTACAAGAGCCTGATAATTAGCAGTAAGAACGACTTCTCCTTCTCTTGGATGGGAAACAATTCCTGTTTTCAGGTTATCACAAACAAGAATTCTTG
>JAZLGI010000028.1:0-3278 GCA_045616225.1 Sphaerochaetaceae bacterium | reverse complement strand
GTTAATTCCAGAATTCTTCTTGGCAAGATGTTTCTATTCATAATTAGATATTATCATTTAGAACAGCATTGTGATACACCTATTTTCTGCAACATTTTGCAACACTCTTGTATTCGCTAAAAACCAAGACTATAATTATTGTAAATTAAATAAAGAGGTAGTTTATGAATTTAATTTCAAAAATGGAAGCAATGGGTTTTAAACCGGCTGATATCATGATTCCAAAAAAAGGTATTGATTTAAGTAAATGGGCTGTTGTTGCCTGTGACCAATATACTTCTGAAAAAGAATACTGGGAAAGTGCCTCAGAATTTGTAGGTGATGCTCCTTCTACTTTAAGAGTAATTTTCCCTGAGTGTTATCTGGAAGATTCTGACGGAGACAAAAGAATTTCAGATATAAACGCAACAATGATGAAGTATGTTTCAGATGATATTTTTGATACGTACAAAGAATCTTTCTTTGTAATCAAACGTACATGTGGAAATACAAGCAGACTTGGACTTATGGTTGCTCTTGATTTGGATAGATATAGCTGGGAAAAGGGTTCAACAAGTTTAATCAGAGCAACAGAAGGGACAATTCTTTCAAGAATTCCACCAAGAAAAAAAATCAGAAAAGATGCTCCTCTTGAGATTCCACACATTATGGTTTTGATTAGTGATGAAAATAAATCTGTTATTGAGCCTTTGTATGCTAAGAATTCTTCTTTGAAAAAGGTTTATGATGTAGATTTGATGAAAAACGGCGGTAAACTGGAAGCCTGGTGTGTAGACTCAGAAGAAGATAAAGAATCTGTTGAAAAGGCTTTTGAAGCTTTGTATTCTTCACTTGACCCAAAGAATCCTCTTTTATTTGCAATGGGTGACGGAAACCACAGTTTTGCAACCGCAAAATCTTGTTGGGAAGATATCAAACAGACTTTAACCCCTGAAGAACAGAAAACTCATCCTGCAAGATTCTGTCTTGTTGAATTGGAAAATATTTTTGATGAAGGTCTTGTTTTTGAACCAATTCACAGAGTTTTGTTTAATGTTCCTGAAAAAGTTTTCCTTGAAGAACTTGCAAAATACTGTTCTTCATATAATTTAAAGGAAGTAGGTTGCAGAAATTGTATTGCTGCTGAAATTTCTAAATCAGAGAAACAGTCTTTTGGCTATTGCGTAAACAATAAACATTATGTTGTAACTCTTGATTCTCCTGTTGCAAATATTGCTGCCGGAACACTTCAGAAAGTAATAGATGCATTACTTAATGCAAATTACAGTGTTGACTATATTCACGGTGCAGATGTAACAGATAAGATTGGTAGTGAAAAAGGAAATATTGGTCTTTTCCTTCCTGCAATTAGTAAAGCAACATTCTTTGATACAATTGTTAAAGACGGTGCCCTGCCAAGAAAAACTTTCTCAATGGGTGAGGCAAATGAAAAACGTTTCTATATGGAATGTAGAAAAATTAAATAATTGTACAGCAATCAATTAAAATAAATGCAGTTTCTTAATTATATTGGAAGCTGCATTTTTTTTATCAAAAACCACTTGTAAAACTTTTTCATATCTTATACATTACTGATTGTTGAGAGACATTTGCCACCTTAGCTCAGTTGGCCAGAGCACGTGACTTGTAATCTCGGGGTCGTCAGTTCGAATCCGACAGGTGGCTATCAGGACTTGCAATGCAAGTCCTTTTTTTTGCCCCAAAATCTATAAAAGGATATCCAGGTAATATACTTAAATACATGAGTCATTTGCAGTCTATCATTTGGACTTAAAAAGTTCAGTCCAAAAACAAGAAAACGCAATTTGGACTTAAATAATTCAGTCCCAAAACAGGAAAACGCAATTTGGACTTAAAAAATTCAGTCCAAAAACAGGAAAACGCAATTTGGACTTAAAAAGTTCAGTTCAATCAGTCTTAAAAAATAAAGGACTGCAACACAGTCAAAATGACTATAGTTACAGTCCCTATATTTTATTGAATTAAAATTAGAATCTTCCAAGGTCTCCGGAATGTGTCTGTTCATTTACATCTGAACCAAACTCATAATCCTTTCCCGGAAGAATTGCATTAAGAAGGATACCTGCAATTGAAGCAATTGCAAGAGATGTGAGTGTTATGTGTGCATTTCCGATTGAGAATGAAATTCCGTTTGTAAATCCAAGACCGCAAACAAGGATAACTGCACCAATAATGAGGTTTCTTGAATTTGAGAAGTCAACTCTGTTCTCAACAACGTTTCTTACACCAATTGCAGAAATCATACCGTAAAGGATGAATGATACACCGCCAATTACAGAAGCCGGCATTGAGTTTACAATAGCTGCAAACTTTGGTGAGAAGGAAAGAATGATTGCATAAAGTGCTGCAAGTCTTACTACCTTTGGATCGTAAACTTTTGAAAGAACAAGAACACCTGTGTTTTCACCGTAAGTTGTATTTGCAGGACCGCCAAAGAGAGCAGAAATACTTGTTGCAAGACCATCTCCAATGAGTGTTCTGTGTAAACCAGGATCTTCTACAAAGTTGCTTCCAACAGTTGCTGAAATAGCTGAAATATCTCCGATATGTTCCATCATTGATGCAATTGCAATTGGGGCCATGATAAGAATTGAAGTTACATCAAACTTACAGATATTTCCTTTAAAGTTTGTAACAAACGGCTGGAAACCAAACCACTTTGCTTCATGTACTGCAGTAAAATCTATAAGGTTTGCACCGCAAAGATTTGCAACCAGAGCGACAAGGTAAGCACCCACAACACCCAAAAGAATAGGAATAATTTTTACCATGCCTTTGCCCCAGATATTTGCTACTACAATAATAAGAATTGCTACAAGAGCAATTGGCCAGCAAGTAGAAGCATTAGAAACTGCAGAAGGAGCAAGATTAAGACCAATAAGAATAATGATAGGACCTGTAACAATAGGTGGAAGGAACTTCATGACTTTTTTAATTCCTACTGCTTTGATAATACCGGCAAGAACAACATAAAGAAGACCGGCAACTACAATACCACCGCAAGCATACTGAAGTTTTTCTGCACCGGACATCAATGCATACTTTCCTGAATTAAGTGCTCCAACGGCAGCAAAACCGCCAAGGAAAGCAAAGGAAGATCCAAGGAATGCAGGTACTTTCCACTTTGACATGAAATGGAAGAAAAGTGTTCCTATTCCAGCCATTAAAAGTGTTGTCTGGATTGAAAGCGGAAGACCATAGCCATTTACCAGAATTGGTACAAGAACGGTAGCTCCGAACATTGCGAACATGTGCTG
>JAZLGI010000027.1:0-2948 GCA_045616225.1 Sphaerochaetaceae bacterium | reverse complement strand
GACATGGCTACGATCCGACTTCATAAGGTCACTGAAGAAGACCTCACCTTCCAGATGAAGTACAACGAAGAGACCAAGGAATCCATCATCGGTGGTATGGGTGAACTTCATATCAACATGATTCTTGACAAGATTAAAGAGAAACAGAAGATTGCCATTAACACAAAACTTCCAAGAGTTCCTTACAGAGAAACAATTACAAAAGATTCTGGAATTGTTGAATATGCTCATAAGAAGCAGTCAGGTGGACACGGTCAGTTTGGTAAGGTTCTTATTTCCATAAAACCGTCAGAAAGAGGACAGTATTATACATTTGAAAATATTGTCAAAGGTGGAAACGTTTCAAAGGGTTATGTTCCTGGAATTGAAAAAGGACTTCACGACCAGATGGAAGAGGGGTTCCTTGCAGGTTCTCCAATGGTAGATATTTCCGTTACACTTCATGACGGTAAAGAGCACCCTGTAGACTCTTCAGAAATGGCATTCCGTCTTGCTGCAAAGGGAGCAATGAAACTTGCTATTGAAAAAGCAGGTCCTGTTCTTCTTGAACCTTTCTGCAAACTTTCTGTTTATGTAGATAACCAGTATCTTGGCGATATTCTTTCAGACCTTTCATCAAAACGCGGTAGAGTTTTGGGTCAGGATGACCTTGGAGGAAACATGGTACAGGTTAACGCAGAAGTTCCACAGGCAGAAATGCTTAACTATGCAATTGACCTCAAGTCTATGACTTCAGGTACAGGTTCTTTTGAACTTGCATTTGATCACTATGAGACACTCACAGGTCCTGGTGCAGATAAAGTTATCAAAGAAAGACAGGCTCTCCTTGCCGAAGAAGAAGCAAACAAATAATTTTTTAATCATGCTATTGCTTGAATGAGACTGTTGCAGAACTGCAACAGTCTCAATTTATTTGGCGCCAATAAAAATCTCCATGACCGTAAGATTTGTACAGTAAAGCAGCTTGCATATCTTCTGCAGTTACCGTATCACGGTCATCATAGTCTGCAATTGTTCTTGCAAGTGCAACAGTACTGAAAAAAGACCTTGGGTTAAGTTTAGGAATATCATTCATCTCACGTAAAATTGAAATCTCATGGGAAAGACAGCTTAAAGCTTGAGTATCAAAACGTATTTCACCGTTATAATTTACATTATCTATATTTTTATAGCGGAATTTCTGTCTGTCTGATGAAACTCTAATTTTCTCAATGTAATAATCATCAGATTTTTGGAATTCCAGATTTATGTTTTGTTCTATCTTTATTGGTAAACGTATATCAAATCTGTCTATAAACTGCCATCCCAAGTGTTGCCAATGACTGTTTATTTTTTGAGAAGTACAGGTACAGACTTCCGAAGGATTGCCAAGGCTTCCGCAAGCACATGGATTCATATTTGCAAGCAGAAGAAATTTTGCAGGATAAGTGACAAGTTCACCGCTTTTTGAGGACTGTGTATAACCACAGTCAAATGTTGTTTGTATAGCTTGAAGAAGTTTTGGAGAATATTTATTTGCTTCATCAAGCACCAGAACTCCTCTGTGGGCTAAAGCTCCTTCTCCCGGAGATTTTGAAGTATTGCCTCCGGAAAACTGAGTTGCAGATAAATCATGTGATAAAAACCTGCTGACAGGAATTGAAGGATTTTCCGTAATTCCTGCACATCCGTGAATCCTGTTTATTTCTTCTATATCATTTGTGTCTGCATCAGGAAGAAGTAAATGCATTCTTTTAGAAAGCATGGTCTTTCCAACCCCGGGAGGGCCGAATAGCAAAGTGCTGTGATATCCTGATGCTGCCATAGAAAGAGTTTCTTTTTCTTTTTCAAGTCCCAGAACATCCTGAAATATGCTTTTCTTTTGTTGTATATGAGTTTGTTTGAATTCTTGTTTTGTATTTATCAGCTCTCCGCAAGTCAGAAAAGCCTGTACAAGATTTGTAACATGAATAACATTATCATAATTTAACTGCTTTATATCGTATGGAATAAGACAAAGTGAGCAATTGTTTCTTTTTGCACATTCAATTGCACCAAGTGAATCCGGTGCCTGTATTATATCTCCGTTGAGTTTAAGTTCTCCGGCTACCATAATTCTAATGTTTTCATCTACTACAGATTTAACATTTCCCGTTTTGTTAAATGAAAAGAGAAGGGCTAGTGCAATTCCCAAATCCAGAAGGCTGCCTGTTTTTGGTTGACTTGCCGGTGATAAACTAATTAAAACACGATTTTGAGGAAATTTAAAACCGCTGTTTCTTAACGCTGTACGTACTCTTTCTCTTGATTCTTTTACAGCACTGTCAGGAAGACCAACTATATCAAATCCGGGGAAACCGTTTCTTATATCACATTCAATTCCAATTGCCTGACCTTGATAACCTTTGTTGATAAAACCAAAAATAGATAAAGTTCTTGCCATATCTGCTCCTTTATAAGCTAATGTTAAAAAAGTTTTACAATGCTCAAAAAATAGAAGATTTTTGATAAATGTTTGATTTGAAAGAGATTGCATAATCTTTATTTAAAGCATTTAAATGGGCATTTTTAACAATTTTGAAAAAGATTGAAAAAAAAATAAAAATGCTGTTGACATGAAATAGCTTTTGTAGTAACTTCAACAACGTTCGCGCTAAACGAACAAACAAAAAAGTTCTTTACATATATAGCGAAGGAAAGAGGAAAATAAATTGGAAGCTATGAGGGTTTCCAGTCAATTCAAAAACGAACAGAAGAAGTAAAAACGACAGAGTTCGAAGAGAAGCGACAGGATAAGAAAAGGAAATTATTCCGATCTTCGGATCGGGTTTAAATAATGGAGAGTTCGATCCTGGCTCAGAACGAACGCTGGCGGCGCGTTTTAAGCATGCAAGTCGAGCGGGATTCCGGAGCAATCCGGATGAGAGCGGCGGACGGGTGAGTAACACGTGGATAATCTGCCTTTCAGT
>JAZLGI010000026.1:0-5287 GCA_045616225.1 Sphaerochaetaceae bacterium | reverse complement strand
TCTTCAATCAATTTCTTGAAAAGTTCCTGTCTCTCCGGCGATTGTTCATTCTTCTTTGCCATTAAAAAACTCCTGAACATTGTTATTGTACAACGCTCAGGAGCTATTTGTCAGAATTTACACAAAACTATTTACAGTCTCGAAAGAATATCAAAGTACATTATTTCCAACACTGGAAAGATATTTTCTGCGCTTTCAATAGCAAGATACCTTCATAATGAACTGCCTTCAAATGAACAGAAAAAGTTTTCTGAAACTGTAAATAACTATGCCAAGTTTCTTGAGGAATGTTATTTCACAGAAGAATGCAAACCTTATTATCTTAAAGGCAAGGAATCGCTTAATGGTATGAAAAAATACTATGCAACGGATGTAGGATTAAGATCTAACCTTTCAGAAGTTATTGAGTATGATGATTCTTTTGCTCTTGAAAATATTATTTACAATGAACTTATATTCAGAGGCTACACAGTAAAGTATGGCAAATTTCCTGAAGGAGAAATTGATTTTGTTGTTCAAAAAGGAAATAAGAAATGTCTTATTCAAGTAGCCTATACAGTGTCTTTACAACAAGCTTTTGAAAGGGAATATGGTGCATTTAATAAAGTGAACGATAATTCTCCGAAGTATGTAATGACCTTAGACAAAAAAGATACTTCTCATAATGGAATTACTCATATAAATATTATTGACTTTTTACTTGGAAACACGAATATTTCTTTATCCTGAATAAAACGGCATACTATGCCGTTTTTTTGGTGATTAGGAAATCCCTATGTGAACTCTCCTAATGACCTGCCTTTTGTTTTCCGGTACTATTCTGAATATACCTAACACATCCTGCTACAACTAATATTTATGCAAGGCAACTGTCAACAGTATAGCCGTAAACAAACTGAAGCCCCGACTCAACTGATGCTATAACACATAGCATACCTGCCGAAAAAACTGTCGCACATACATCACATGCAACAGAAGCGCTGGAATCGGCACAACCGCTGATAACAAAAATCTATAAAGTTGTATAGAAATTCTTGCCTTAACAAAACTTTACAAAAGCAATCCGGAAACATAATCATATTCCTGACACCTTGGATTTTATAAAGATATACAAGCGGGCAGTAATTAATCTGAAGTGTATGTTTCCAGTTCCTGATAGTCAGCTTGTTTATGTTGAAATCAATGAAGAAGATTCCAAATACAGAGCTTTATTGCAGATAGAATATGGATTTGTCAAATCCCTTCAGGATAAAATCTGAAAAAATGCGGCAGAACTTTACAAGCAAAAAAGGCAGGTTCAGTGAACTAAACTGGCATGCTTAAAAACACCCTTGAAAATATTCCCGTGCATTCCAATAAGTTCAACTATTGAAAAGGTAAAAGCCTTTGAAGCCAAAAGATTTCTTATATTGATTGAAACCATATCAGCTTCACTTTCGTCAATCTCATTCTGAGTTCTTAGTTCTTTACTTTGATAATAGGAAGAAACAAGAGACTTAACTTCTTCTTTCTGTCAGGGTTTTGTGGCTGCAATCGAAGTTGTAGCTTGTAGCTCAATTTTAATCTAATGTAATTGTTTCTAGATTATACGAACGAAAAATCAAAAAGTCTATAAAAGTGAATATAGCTGTTTACTCCTTGCAATCATTTTATAACCGTTCATAACTTTTTATAACTGCGTTATACAAAGAAGCCTGTAATAAAAGGATCTGGACAAATTTTTATTTTCTACAGTGACTTACGAATAGAAATCTTTAGCAGTTTTAAAGAAAGCGTCTATGTTTTTCCATGGAGTCTGTGGAGGAATATCACAACCTGAAGAAAGAACAAAGTTGTTGTGCCCTGCACATTCTTCCAAGAGCTTTTGAGTTTCCTTTGATATAGATTCTTCTGTTCCATTACAGAACTGAGATGCAGGATCAATATTTCCCATTACAACAGTATCTGAAGGCACTGCATTGATGATATCAAGCATATTGACGGCATTTCCAAAATGATAAGCAGCACATCCTGTTCTTAGGATAGAATCAATCATACCATAGGCATTGTTGCCACAATTATGATATATGACAGAAAAAGAATCATCCTGAACTTCCTGAACAATCTGACGAACGTACGGTTCTGAGAATTCTGTTGCCATGTCTTTTGACATAAGACCTGTAAGAGGCTCTGCAAGAAGAACTCCGTCTGCTCCGGCAGCTTTAAATGCTTTAATGTATGTTATGATGAAAGGAGTTGCTTTTTTCATAATTGCATGAACCAAATCCGGATCATCATAACAATTCATTAATATCTCTGTTACGTCATTAAGCCTTCCTGCAAGAGAGAAAGGGCCTATGGCTCCTGCAAAAACAGGTCTGTCATTTATTTGCTTACAGACTTCACGAATGCTGTTCAGGTAGACACCTGTTCTTCCTTCTCCAACCTCAGGAATGCGAAGCTTTTCAACATCTTCAATAGAAGAGGCCAGTGGCTCTGTGATTACAGGCACTTCATTATCAGAGAATCTTACTTTTGAACCAAAAGCTTCTGCCTCTACAGACAAGTCCATAAAACTTACACAGGCAGAGGTAGGAGTTCTGTCTGCAATTGCTTTAATTCCCCTGACTTGTAAATCTGAGTTTGTCACAATGCCCTTAACTGTACAGCCTAAAAGACTCACTGCAGGAAAAGTGAGTATTGGAACACATTTATATTTTTGTTTAAGGAAGTCGTCAATAAGTTTATTCATTTTTTTTCAGCAATAAGACAATACTATGTAATCATTGAGTCTAAGTTTTTTTACTTTGTTATGAACAATAAGTTTTTCCATATTATTTTTCCTTACTAACTTGCATTTGTATCCATGTCAAAATCAAAACTACAATAAGTCTTTTTTTAAGTTCTTTAAATAAAAATGATGCCTTTGAACTGATGTACAAAGGCATCATCAAACTTTTAGAAATTATTCTGCATACTCGTCGTATTCTTTGTATGCATCATTAACAACTTTGGCCATTTCATGAAGCTTTGCCCAAATGGCTGCATCATTACCTACAAGGCTCTTATCTGCAAAGATTTCAGGTAACATTTCACCAATTCTAATCTGAACCTGGTCATATGCGTTCTGGACAGGAACTGATTTCATTGTCATTCCTTCAGGAATTGTATAAGCTCCCTTCATTCTTTCTTCTACTTCAACTCCACCTGTAAGACCACCATCTACGTATGGGCTCATGCCGGCTCTTTCCTTAACCTGCTTAACAGCATTTTCCTTGCTTGCTGCAAACTTTACGAATTCCTGAGCGTAGAACTTGTTCTTTCCGTCTCTTGGGATGTAAAGGTTAAGTGTAATAAGGAATGTCTGATGAGCGAGAGGTCCCTTTGGCATTGGACCTGTTGTCCAATTAAGATCTGGAGCATTCTTTTTGATGCTTACTGATGATGAAGGCTCTCTCATGTTAATAGCTGTCTTTCCAGCTGTGAATGCAGCAGTGTCCTTAAGACTTGCAGAATCATCAATCTGATACTTATAAAGCATATCAATGTAAAGCTTAAGAGCATTGAAACCACCCTGATTATCAAAACCACAGTGATACTTGCCTGGCTGTGTCTTACTTTCTTCATACAAATCTACGCCATTTGCCAAAAGACCGAGTACCCAGAATTTCTGAGTTGTTCCGGAAGGGTTTCCACCAAGTCTCATTGAGAAACCTGATACGTCAATGTTTCCGTTTGCATCTTTCTTTGTCATCTTAATAGCGTCTTCAATGAGTTCTTCATAAGTTTCAGGAAGACGGTCAATTCCAGCTTCTTTCATCATGTCAAGGTTATAGAACATGATTTCATTAAATGGAGCAATAGGAACTCCCCACATCTTTCCGTTGTATGTGAGACATCCCTTAAATGCTGGCTGCATCTGCTCTACCATTGCATTTAACTCATCTGTGTTAGGATCAAAATATCCTGCTGTTACATACTGTGTTGCCCAACTGTCTTCAATTTCCATAATATCTGGAACGTCTCCGGCAGGAAGTACAACAGCAAGCTTCTTAACGAAGTCTGCAATAGGCATGTAAAGAATATCAAGTTTCTCTACTTCCGGGTACATCTTCTGGAACTCAGGGAAGATTGAATTATAAAAATCAACCATTGTCTGAGAACTGTTCCACAATGTCAATGTGACAGGAGAACTAGATCTCTCTGCCTTAGGAGCTGCAGCGGCCTCTCCACTTCCTCCTGCAAATACGTTGAATACCATCAACACCATGAAAACAACAAGAATAAGTTTTTTCATAATTTTGCCTCCGAATGGATTCTTAATCCAAAAATTTAGTTGAAAAGTCAACTTTTTTCATGGTATTTTTCAATAAGTCTACCCGTCAATGATAATAAGTTGCTGTTTTTTTTCATTTTTTGCTTTGTGTTTTACATCAAATTGACTTGATTTTTCTGCTTCATTACATAATTTGCTATGCTAGGTTTCTTTTTTACTATATTATCTGCTGTTCTTTTTGGCTTGTCTCCTTTGTTTACATACGCAATAGAAGGTTGCGGATTATCTGTTTTCTCTGCAAATGTAATAAGATTTGGAGGAGCCGGCGTTTTTATCTTAATCATGATATTGATAAAAGGTGAAAAGAAAGAGGTGTTTGAACTTGTAAAGGACATAAAAACAAGTTTGAATGTCTTTCTTGTAGGAATAACAAGTGCTGTTACGGCATTGCTTTTGAGTTCTTCTTACAGTTATCTTTCATCTGGCTTAGCTACGGTTATTCATTTTACATACCCAATTCTAGTGACAATTATCTATGTTTTGACAGGAAGAGTAAAACTGTCATTTATGTTGGTATTCTGTGTTATTTTGTCTTTTTTGGGCATTGTTCTTGTTACTTCAGATATTAGCGGAGCAGTAAGTATAAAGGGTATTCTTTTGGCATTTATGTCTGCGGTTATGTTTGCTCTTCATATTTTCCTGTTAAATAGCAAGTCTATTTCAAACTATCCGGTAGATGCATTAATGTTTTGGAAATGTGTTGTTTCTACTGTTTTTGCTTTGGTCTTGGGGTCTTTGTTTGGGTTTGGTACTTTGGCAGGGCATTTTCCTGTTGGTGCGGTTATATTATATCCTTTGCTTTCTTGTATTGCTTTCCCTGCATTTACTTACGGAACAGAAAAAATCGGAGGCCCTGCTGCAAGTGTTTTGAGTGCATTTGAACCAATTACTGCAGTTGTCGTAGGTATCCTCTTTTTAAGTGAGAAAACTCAAAAATTCACAATTTTAGGAATTATATTTGTAATCATTTCT
>JAZLGI010000025.1:0-9905 GCA_045616225.1 Sphaerochaetaceae bacterium | reverse complement strand
CTGCCCTTATTGACCTTTTCTCCCTCTTTGCCCTTGGTGGATTGTCTGTAAGTGTGTTGATTTCTTGGAAAACTGTATTGTTGCCGTGTAGACAAACAAAAAGAGTGCCGCAGAATTTTAATTCTGCAACACTCCCTTTTTGTTTTGACGACATAGTGGGGGGGGTCGAATCGAGGCGGTAGGAGAACAGTCGTGAGGACTGTTCGAAGCCAAGGCGGCCATGAAGCCGGACAACCGGGAGGCAAATGGCGATCCCCTGTCCGCTCAAAAATAACTCTATATGTAGTATAGAGTTATTTTTTTTACCCAAATGACAATAACTACTTGTAGTGTAGATAATTACCCATTTAAAATAATTCCATATAGGACAATGATTTCCAGTCTACTTTAATTCTATGACATATCACTCTACGAAATTACCTGTTTTGCGTCATCTATCCCTGTTTTTCGTAATATCCTTTTTCTATCTAATTTATTTAATTGAACCTTTCTTTACAGTCTATAGCACATCACGATCTTCACTAGACCCATGTCTCAGATAGTTCAGCAAGCCGATTTTTGAAGCAGCCAGGACTTCCATATCAATATGCGGAACTTCATCAATGTTCAAGTCAATAAGGTACTGCGGATCAATGTCGTCAGGAATCGGTCTTGCATCACGCCAGCCTTTGAATGTATCTGCAATCTTCTTGTGCCAGCCGTCGCGGTGGAAAACACAACAGGAGTTGTCGGCACCGAACAAATCAGCATTGAAAATCATGCCCTGAAGAGTACATCCGCCTCCGCAGTAATGGAAGAAAGGACACTTACCGCATCTGCCGTTTCTTTCAGCACGCTCTCTTACACAGGCATGGGCAATCTTTGAATAAAGACTGTTTGTAAGAATTTCTTGTAAAGGAGTGGTGAACAAATTACCCAACAATACTCCAAGACCGTCCATGGCACCTGACATCTGCATGCAAGGATAAACGTTCCCGTTTGAACCTATGCTGATATTTCCGTTGTTGCATTTGCACAAAGGCCTTGAGAGATTGAATGTGTCCTCGTTATAACGGATATCCCAGCAGGCAAACTTTTTCTTTTCAGGATAAATGGAAAGGAAAGGCCAATACTCCAGGTACATCTTTCGATTCCCTGATTTCACATAGTCAGAGGCTATCTGAACACCCTTTTCAAAGAACTCGCTCCATCGTATTGAGCCGCCGGGACATGTAATATTCCATCTTGGAGATTCTGTGGTTCTTGAAATACGGACTTCATCGACTCCCATTGAATCCAGCTTAAGTAATGAAGGAAGGATAGTGTCCAGATTGAACTTGTTCATCTGCATCTGGACTCTTACATCAAAGCCGAACTCTTTGCAAAGAGCAATGGCATCAAGTGTTTTCTGTTCACAACCGTTGAAATTTCGGATTACATCGTGATAGCCCAAACCGTCAAATGAGATTTTCATCTTTGGGTTCATGTGAGAGTTTTTCATTTCCTGAAGTATTTCTTTGGTAAGGAAATATCCGTTTGTATTAAGTTCATAAACCCACAGGTTGCGGTCATAGATTGCATGCATGATTTTCATGAAATCCTTGTGAAGCATAGGCTCGCCACCTGTCATGAGAATATTCTGAATACCGCATTCAACAGCCTGGTCAAGAATCTTGACAATCTGGTCATAGGAAAGTTCATTACGCGGAACCTGAAGTCCACCTGCATTAAAGCAATGGAGACAATTGAAGTTACAGCGCTGGGTTATTTCCAAGGTCATATAAGGAACTACAGGATTATTGAAATATCTGTACTTTTGCCATTCTGAAAGCATATCGCCTTCTTTGGCTTCTCTTACAAAACCTCTTTCAATAAGATTTGAAAGAGGTTCATTCATTTCAAGATCAGTTACCCCGTTGCACTTTTTCAATACATCCAACTCTGAATCATGGATTGCAAAAGGTTTTTGGTTGCCGCGAATATAGTATGCAGCAATAACATTTGTCCAGGAACGAAGTGCAATACGCTTATTAAGAATATATTTACCCATTACTTTCAACCCTAGTTATATGTAATTTAACACAACCCGGTTTAATTGAAAACAGAATCAATTAATTCAGGCTTTGCCAAGCGGATAAGTTCATAGCCTATTCCGCTTGCCCCGTCTCCCAAACCTGAACAGAACAAAGCAGGACAATGCTCAGGCAAATAGTTATAAACAGGTTTCAATAGAATCTGTCTGGCCTTTTCCAAAAGCTCAGTATTCTTTGTTTTCTTGTATTCTTCTATAAGGCAATCGGCAATGGCAGAATTTCCTGATAAAAGCGTGTCCTTATAAACAGTGTCACTGTCACTCTTTAAAGAGTTGATAATCTTCCTCTCATTCAAATGATCCAGGGTTTTAAACACACTGTCATTTGCAAAAGTAATTCCAGTGTACTTTTCTATAAGGTTCAGTGCCTTCTTAATCCCAAAATCATCTATGAAAACGCTTTTGTATAATTCATTGGCAAAAAGCACATCAATCCGATTCTTAACATCCCTCAGAAGTCTGTTGCAAAGCTCCAAACTTTCCCTTTTGATTTCAGGATTATTCGAAGCGCTGTATAGAGCTGCAAAGAACAGGGCTATTCCTGTTTTACCGGTTGCAAGGTCAATTCCCCGTGCCCCTGCATATTGTTCATTTCTGACTTCAATTATTATCAGCTCCCCGGAAGGAGAGACAAAAAAAGAATCTTTGATATTTTTGAACAATTTCTCTGCCCTTTTAACAGGGTCTTCCTCTTTATAGGTAATCACACGTGGTTTGTTCTCATTTGTTATTGCATTGTCAAAAAGAAAGTCTATTACCCTAAGTTCAAATTCAAGTTCATCGGGATTTCTTTTAGAGAGGCATTCTTTCAAATACTCAAAAGGAGTCAATGCAAAATAGTTTTCACAGACTTCCCCTTCAAGTGAAAAAACACTCTTTGAGAACGGCTTAACATAGAAATAAGGAATGTCTCCTTTCTTCATGAAAGAAAACTCCTTTGCAGCTACTTTTTCCGGCATACCGGAGCTAAGCTTTTCAATTAACATTGAATCACTGATATCGCCCCTTAAAGACTTCCATGAATTAACTTCATCAGAGAATACTGCATAGTAATTTGTATTTCTAAGCAGAATCCTTATCTTCAAAGACGGATCTTCTGAGAGCATTTTCAACAGCTTATTCTTATTTGAAAGACAGTATCTGTAGTTCTTTTCAAAACCCCGTTTAAAGGAAGAGCGGTACTTTACTGCACTTTCTCTTTTTCCGTTTACTACAGGACAGGAAACATTATAGTCCGACAAATCAAACAATGCACTTGTTTCTCTTTCCTGAACGTTTGACGATTTTAAAGAGAACATGGAGGTAGAAAATGCAGACATCTGAACATCGTCATTTGTATCAGGATGTACTCCCATTATTATCGTTTCCAAATCTATAGGAACAGGACAGCATCCGTCTGCAAGAAGGTTTTCTTCATGATAATCAGTACCGTTTAAGAAGGTCAGCAGTGAACACAGAGCCCCAAGATTCTCATAGTAGAATGAAGCCTTTTCTTCAGTATCTGCCGGGTTGTTTGTTATGAATTGCTCAAATGAATAATCTTCATTCACATATAAAATGTCCGGAACCTTAATGGAAGTGTTAAAATAAGTGCTGCAGATTTTCTTAAACAAGAGGTCTGTTTTACAATCGTGAGGCTTAAAAACAAATTTCCCTGCATCTGTTTCAACTACAGTTGTAAATTTTCCGTTGTTATGAACATCGGCTCCATCGGCAGAAAAGCCAAGTATTTCAGAAAACTCTTTCCCACTTAAGAGATACTTGGAAATATCTTTCTTATTAAGATTAATCCTTTGGATCATTTCATTTACAAAATCAATAAATGCAGTAGTTTGTTCTTTGATTCTCTTACTCAGAAGAGGGTATTCATCATTAAAATAATCAATATCCTTTCCTGCCAAAAGAGATTTAACTTCTGTAATGTAAGTGTCTATATCTTCTTGAGGAACAAGATCTTCCGATAATGCAAAGAACGGGTTTTTAGATTCTATGTATTGTTCAGTATATTTTCTTATTACCGGACCTGAGATTATCCATATCCTTTTAAACAGGATATCTGTTAAGTTGCTTTTATCAGAAAAAGAGTCTAAGGCTTTATTGCAATAAGAGTATGCCCAAGCTTTGAATACAGGTACAACTTTTTGGTATTCCAAATTCAACCTCTGACTTTCATTATAGCTAAATTAAAACAGATGGCAAAAGAGAAGGATTTTGTAATCTCAACAGCTCATATCCTACTCCTGCAGCCCCGAATATCAAACTGCCTACAAAGGTGTTTCTATCAGTATCCGGCAAGTATGCATATTCCTTATTTGTACAGAGCAAGGCTCTTGCCTTGTCCATATATTTTGTATCACCTGTATTGTTATAAAGATCAACCATAAAATCTGCAGAAGCAGCATTTCCGCAGCAAAGATGGTCTCTGTAAACATCATGACTCATACAAAAATCTATTGCTCTGTTAAGGTTTTTATCATAGTCCGGAATACTACCTTTATACTCGTTCAAAGACAAAAGCATACTTCCTTCTCCCGGAGCTCCTGTACAAAAACCATTCATGACTTTGTTCTCCCGGTCTTTCACTCTTAAATCAGGCCAGGTTCCCAATTTCTCGCTGAATGATTCGGTTTCAAATTTAAGTGCATCAAAGGATGCTTTTTTATATTCTTCATTTCCTGTTAATTCATAAGCCAGATACAGAGCCTGGAAAATACCTATCATTCCATGTGCAGCCCCTCCGAGAGGGTTCTTTTTCATATCACAATCCCAGAGAACAAGATCTTTGTATTTCACTGTTTTAAGTTCAAGCAACCTATTGGCAAACTTTGTTACCATTTGTTTTCTTTCAGGTATTTCGTCAAATCTGCAGTAAACGGAAATCAAACCGCTGAGACCGTAATACTTATCTGCACCTATTACATATTCCATATCCAGTTCTGAAATTCTTTTACAGAGGATTTCTATTAAATAATCGGTAATGTTGCTGTTTGTAATTCTTTTTATAAGAAGGGCACATTTTAAAGAGCCAGACAAACCTTCACAGTCTCCAATCTGTTGATATTTTTCTACCCTTGAAACATAGTTCTCTACTTTCTGAATGAGAATGTTTGCATAGCTCAAAGCCTCTTCTCTGACAGAGCTGTCCTTACACGTTTTCGAATAAGATATCAGAAACAGTGCAAAGCCCAACTTTCCGTCTGATCCCAGGTTGGCTACCATATTGATCGGGTTGCCTTTTGATTGTCCTATAAGGACACAATCTCCTGAAGGAGTAGCAATAAAGTGATCTCTGATTTTCAGGTATATGTCATGAATTCTATCATCAAGGGACAAATCATTTTCAAGGTTTTTCTTTGTTTCTTTTTTGTCTGTCAAACAATCTGAAAAAGACTTTTCTATCAGCTTTAAATTAAAGCCGAGAAATGCCTCATTCTGCCTGTTTATGGCTTTTGTAAGCTCATTAAGAGGAGTATCGGTATAGTGGTTATCAATCTTCATACCAAAAAGGCCGTAAAGGTTTTTTTCACCGTACTTGGCATAAAAATAAGGATATTCACCTAATATGTCGCATTTTAAACACTGCCTGCTTATTTGCTCATTCCCGTATAATAAATCAAGGCTTTCCATAGTTTTGGAACAGGCAGCATCCCGGTTTTCAATTGAAACAAGGTTTTGATATGCATTCAGATACTCGGTTATTTTGCTGTGGGTTTGCTTCTGTCCGTAAACAACTCGCATGTGGACATCTTTTAATTGTCCGGCCCACTTTAACAGTTCTTTTTTAATTGAAAGACAATATTTGAAAGTTTCAGTAAACCCTTCAATAAAGGACTCTTTATAATCAAGTACAGTCTGTTTTACCCCGTTTACTACAGGAGCACAGCATACTTCTGAGTCTTCAATACTTAATAAAGGGCTGTATTCGTGTCCTTCAGTAGTCTGACACGGTAAGATCCCGATGGGAGCACAGCTGAGGGAATAGTCTAAAAGTTCAGGATCATCCTGGTCAGTTAAAGACAGGCTCGGACTGACAATCATTTCAAGATCTACGGGAACCGGGAAAGTGTTGTTGACAAATACATTTTTCAGATGACAGTCTTTTCCCTGAATTATGGAAAGAAGTGCAGTAAAAGATCCCATATTCCTGTAAAACTTTTCAGTGTCCTGAACATTTGTGGCAACAGTATTTGTGATAAATTCACAGAACCCGTATTCTTCTCCACCCTTGACAACTTCAGGAGTTTTAAAACAAGTACTGAAATATCTGTTGTTCAAATCATGAAAGAAAAAATCCAGAGAACAATCATGTGGTTTGTAAATAAACTTTCCGTTTCGGGTAACTACAATAACCATAGGACAAGTACTGCCGCAGACTGTTTCCCTTGAGTCGAATATAAGATCTGTTACTTCAGAAAAGGACTTTCCGTCAAAGAAAGTTTTTTCAATTTCATCTTTCTTTTCATCTATTCTGTCTGCCAAAAGGTTGTAGTTTTTTACGAACAACTCAAAAGCTTTTTGCATTTTGTCAAACAATACAGGATATTTGTTTTCTTTGAACAAAGAAAAAAGCTTATCCTCCGCACTTGAAATCTCTTCTTCAGTTAAAAGTTCAGGTTCAATAAATGCAAATACATTTTCCTGCAATGCAAGCCTTTTTGCTTCTATTTTGCAAAAATCAGAACAAATGGAGTTAAGAATTTTTTCCAGACGGTTTTTTGTTTGGATAATTGCTTTTTCTGAAAAAACATAACTGTATTTTTTTGTAAAAAGAGTCTTTTCTGTTTGTTCAACAAAAAAGCTTTCCGGTTTTGAACCCATAATACTCTCCGTTTTTCTGAGCTTTTACTAAAAAAGGATTCAGACTGAATAAACGATCTAAATCCTTTCTTAGAAATCAAAAAGCTCGGTAAATCACGTTATACATGAAGAATTGGATTCAAAACCTTTGTTAATCAATGTACATGCAGCACATCCGCCACCGAGGAAAACCACTGAAATCAAAACAGCTGTAAAAGTAATTGTTCCACATCCGCCTGAGACATTTGCAAGATCGTCATCGCTTAACTCGCCTTTCTTGGTTTTGATAAAGGCTTCAATTTCTTCCCTGGACGTATTGCATCCGATGCTATTAAGGAATTCAATTGCTTTATTATCCTTTACTGCTGCAGCAAACTGTTTTTTAAGGTCTTCATCTTTCTTGATTTTTTCAAGAATGCCTTTAAAATCTGTCATTCAAGCCCTCCTTTTTTTTATAATTATACACCACTTGGAAAGATCTTGAAACCCTAAGGAAACCCACTTAATGCAAATTGAATGCTCTTGTTCAATGTGATACAGTAAATATAAGTCAAAATGATGACAATAGATAATTATTTCCTTGACGTAGTAAATAAATTTGAAACCTCGTTTTTCAAAGAGAAAATACCTTATTTTGACACTCCTAAGGCAAAACAGAGTATTTTGAATGCTCTTCTTTTAAGGCTGAATTATCTGTTTCAGCCTTTTATTGATAAAGCTCTGAGAACAAAACTTGCAAAGATAAACCCTTTTTATGAAATAGAGCCTGCTTTGGCGCCGGGTGAAGAAATTGTAAAAGCAAGACAAAAACTAGAAGCATCATTAATACCTTGTAAACTTGTTGATACAACTTTAAGAGATTTTGAAAAGTTCATTAATACTTTCATTTCAGACTTTTGCAAAAACAGAAAAAACATAGAAAAGACACTCTTTGCGGGAAAAGAAATAACAGAGATAAACAAAATATCTTTATCATCTTCCAAGGGATACAAAAACGGTCGTAGTGTACTTAAAGTCAGTACTGATTCCGGTAAGTTTGTTTATAAAAAGCACGACTGCCGCACAGATATTTGGCTGGGACAATTCCTGGACAAGTTCTTCAATGAAAAAGTAAGAGTTCCAAAATGTTGGGCTGATTCAAATTCATGCGGGTTCAGTGAGTACATTGTCAAAAAGAAGCCTACCCCGGAAGAGGCTCCAAAATACTTTGAGAACCTCGGAATAGTAGCCTCTTTGGCAAAAGCCCTGGGACTGTCTGATTTGCATTTCCAAAATATTATTCCTTTGGGCAAAGTTCCTTCAATTGTTGATGTTGAGATGCTTTTTCAACCTTTGGATTTAAATCCGGTAGATGAATTACAGTATGGCAAAAAATCAGATACAGGTTACTCCTTTTACCTTAACAGATCTGTTCTGGGAAAATCTATTGTTGAAACAACTTACAGCCCTCTGAAAATGACAGGAGGTATTTCTTTTGACAAGAAACTTGAAGATTCTTTCTTAAAAGGATTCTCCTTTGGTTATGACACACTCATGTCAAACAAAGAGGCCGTCCTTAATGAGGTTAAGAAGGCAGAAGGCTTTAAAGTCAGAAAAGTATTAAGGAAAAGCGAATACTATGATTTATGGATCAGAAAACTGCACACAGATGAGCCTGAAGGATATTCAGATTCAATAAGGAATACTGATTTCCCAAACTCTACTGCAGTTTGCAACTATGAAAAATCGTTGTTGATAAATGGCAACCATCCATATTTTTACACTTACTTTTCTTCAAAAGATCTGTACGGAGAAGACGATAATCTGCTGGTAAGAAATTTCTTTGCAAAGAGCCCTTCTGAAATGGCTTTTGAAAGGCTTGAACTATTATCCGAAGCAAACAAACATTTTGAAGAAAGGCTTATTAAAACACTTCTGGGGTGCAGTGAAAAGCAAGAATTCAAAGATGGTGAAGATTTTGTAAACTACTGGGAAAGCTTACTTCAGCAAGCCCCGAACGGAGAATACTTTTGGCTGAATCTCAACGAAAAAATCAAACAAAAGGATTTGCCTCCTGATGTAGACAACGGCAGTTTGGCCGTGGCAAAGCGCTGTGCGGAAATCTATGCTAATAAAGAAAACAACTCCGAGCTCAGACAAAGAGCTGAAAAACTTGCCATAGTAGGACTTTTCAGTCTTGAGCGCACAACCGGCGGAACAAAAAGGCAAGAAGCAGAACAAGCAGCACAGTACATAAAACACTTACTGCTTTCAGATAATAATTAAATCTCTCCCGACTTTGCAAACAGACCATGGGATAAGATGAACATTCAAAAGCATACGTTGCGTTTTTATCTTTGCTTTTTTATAATTTGCAATTGATACCCACGACCGCATATACAGTCGTGGGTATTTTTTCGTTTAGATCAGTTGTCCCGGAAGCTTAAGTTTCTCTTTTTCCGGAAATGTAGCTTCATAAGCTGCAAACTCTTCAGGTTGTTCGTCACAAACAAAGTAACCCCTTGGCGTTGCATATTCTCCGGTGACTCCGTCAAGATATCCCGGAATCAGTTCCTTGCAAAGAAAGAATGATGCATCTTCTCCTTCAGGGAGCCCGTGATACCTGATACCGTACTCACTTGCATAAGTAAATCCGCTCTTTCCGTAGAACAGAATATTCCCTTCAAAGCAGACAGCACCGCAACCGAGCTCTTTAGCTTTTTTAAGTGAGTAGTCAAGCAGAAATTTTCCGTATCCCTGTCTTTTTAACTCCGGGGAAATGCATATCGGTCCCATTGTCATGATAGGAATATCTCTGCCGTCATCTGCTTTAATAACAGTTCTTACAAAAACATTTTGACCAATAATCCTGCCGTCCATTTCCATCACGAAATCAAGCTCCGGTACAAAGTCCGGATCGTTTCGCAAGCTTTTCAAAACATAATGTTCCAGACACCCGGGACGGTACACATTCCAAAAACTCTCTCTTACAAGATTTTCTACCTCACGGTAATCTTCCTTCTTCTCTAAACGAATAATACAGTCATTTTTATTCATT
>JAZLGI010000024.1:0-2136 GCA_045616225.1 Sphaerochaetaceae bacterium | reverse complement strand
TGAAACTGTTTTTATGGAACCTTTTGAACTTGTAGACATGAATAATGCCGTTATTATGGCAAATCAGGAAATACAAATAGAAATTGCAAGGCTTCTTTCAAAGCTTTCTGTCATGATAAGAGAAAATGAAATGCTTCTCAGAGACCTCGTCAACAGAGTTTCAAGAGCAGATTTTCTGTATGCATTTGCAACTTGGATAATGGAAAACAAGTGCGCAAAAGTAATGCTGTCAAATGATTACACAGTAAATCTCATTAAGGCAAGACATCCTCTTTTGGGAAATGCCTGTGTTCCAATAGACCTTGCAGTTCCAAAAGGTATTAGGGCCGTTGTTCTTACAGGTCCAAATGCAGGCGGAAAGACCGTAACAATGAAGACAGTAGGGCTTTTTTCTCTTCTGAATCAGATTTGCGGCTATATTCCATGTGACGACGGAAGCAGTTTCTCCTTATTTGACAGGGTTTTCACAGATATTGGAGATGATCAAAGCATACAAAACAAACTTTCTACTTTTAGCGGACACATGAAAAGCATTGGTTTTGTTCTCAGAAACCTCACTGAAAACTCTCTTGTAATTCTTGATGAATTAGGAAGCGGCACAGACCCCCAGGAAGGAGCCTGCCTTGCAAGATCTATCCTTGAATTTACGTCATCAAAAGCACTTTTAAGTCTTACAACTAGTCACCACGGGGTGCTTAAACAATATGCCTACTCAAACCAAGGAGTTCTCAACGCTTCTATGGAGTTCGATGAAAAAACAATGGAACCTACATTTAAGGTTATCAACGGACTTCCGGGAGAAAGTCATGCAATAGATACAGCTAAGAGAATGGGACTGCCAAAAGCAGTAACTTCAAACGCAATGAAATACATGGGGCAGGAAGCAGTTAAGATTTCCTCAATAATAAAGGGACTTGAAGCCAAGAGAAAAGAAGCAGACGACAAGCTCAATGACATAAACAGAAGGTTAAACGGAATAGAAAACAAAGAACGTCATTTGGCAAATGAACAAAGAAGAATAGATGCTTACGAGAATAAGTTAAAGAAATATATGCTCAGTGATTTTGACGAACATCTCAAGGCTTCAAGAAAAGAATTGGAAAACACTGTACGTGAAGTTAGAGAAGGAGAGCTTACAAAGGAAAAAATCACTAAAGTCAAAACTGCAATCTCAAACCTGCAAAAAGAAAGAGACGTTCTTGAAAATGAAATATCACAACGTGACAAAAAATTGTTTGAATCGGATTTGAAGGAAATGAGAGAATCTTCAGACAATGTGGAACTCAAAGTTGGAATGGATGTCTGGTGCGGAAAAAATAAACGGGAAGGCACTATTGTCAGAAAAGAAAAAGACGGAATGTGGCAAGTAGCCATAGGTCCTATGAAATTTACCTTCAAAGAGACAGAACTTACTGTGCCTGTGAGATTGAAACAAACAAATGCAACATACAGCTTTGAAGGCTCTTCATCTGCACCAAAGCCAAAGTTGAATCTGGATTTGAGAGGTTTTAGGCTTCAGGAAGCTTTGGATGCCATTGAAGATGAAATAGAGGCCTGTTGTGTCCATGGAATAAGGAATTTTTCAATAATCCATGGCTACGGAGATGGAATTTTGTCTACCGGAATACATAGTTTTTTAAGGATGAAAGCCAACGTAGAGGATTACAAGTTTGCTTTGCCTGATGACGGCGGTCAGGGAAAGACTTACGTAAGATTAAAGTAGGAATAATATGGAAAGCGGTATAGTAGCTATAAGAAATTTAAAAACGGACAGATGCTATCTGTTTTATGCAGATAACATTCAGGAAGAAAATACAAAACAGCGTTTTGCATTGGATTTGGGTATGCATGAATGTGCCTCTCTTCAAAAAGATTATACAGAAACAGGGCTTGAAGTTTTTAGATTTGAAACTGTGCTACTTACAGATGATTCAAAAAAAATCTCCGAAATGACTGAAATTTTTCCTTTGAGATACAATTGAATTTATATTACAATAAGTAAGCTGAGGAGTTCGTTCTTATGAAAGAGTATAATGTCACAGTAGAAGGAATGATGTGTGAAAACTGTGAAAAACATGTAAATGATGCAGTAAAAAAGGCTTTTAGACCAAAAAGTGTTGTGTCTTCACATGAAAA